>NZ_JALBUT010000007.1:0-159021 GCF_033971905.1 Intestinicryptomonas porci | reverse complement strand
TGCTGAACAGGAAACATCAAACGGCAAAGGAATGTAAGAGAAATATAAAGGAACTGAAAACAATGATGAAACAGATGAAATACGAAGCGACACAAGAGTTTGAGAGGCTCGCATAGACAATAAGCGAGTGGTTTACACCAATAATCCGAATGTGGAGATTTACGAAAAACAACTCAATAACCGAGGGTTTCCATAGGAAAATGAAACTGATACAACGAATGGCTTACGGTTATAAAAACTTTGAAAATTACAGATTGAGGGTCTTGGTTCTATGCGGCCTCTTTCATTAAAATCCACTCTCTTTGGTGTTGACCCTTTTTTTTCAAAATGTAGGCATAAAAAAACCGTCTCGCTTTCGGCAAGACGGTTTTCTTTTCCAGTTAAATGGCGGGATGGACGGGACTCGAACCCGCGAGCTCCGGCGTGACAGGCCAGCATTCTAACCAACTGAACTACCACCCCTGAAAATTGAAAGACTTTTACGCTACGAAATTGAATTTTTTTGTCAATGTTTTTATCTTAATTTTTTATTTGGCGCCGTTTATTCTTTCGTAAATGTCTTTTTTATGCGGACAGATTGCGTTAATTTGCATATTTTTCATATTCGCGTTTTTTAATTTGTATAATTTCGGTTCTTTTACTACATTTATATTTTCTTTTTTTATGCAGTCTTCTGTTTCAAGTTCAAATATCAACAGGGTTCCGATTTATTTTTATCTGGTTCTTCTTCCGCTTTGTTTTTTCATAAAGCTTTGGCATTTCACTTTGCGTTTGAAGATTTCAGGCGAGGACGCCGAGTTTTTGCTTTCAAAGGACAAGTTCTTTGTGATGTTTTGGCACAATCGAATTTTTGTCCTGCCTTATTTAAAAAGGGTTTTTCGCAGGCGGAAAAAAATGTCGGGGCTTGTCAGCGCAAGCAAGGACGGCGCGCTTTTGGCGGCTTTGTTCAATTTCTTCGACATAGATTCCATTCGCGGGTCGAGCCGCAAAAGAAAGGTTGCGTCTCTTTTTGAAATTGCGGAGGCTGTTGGGCAGGGCAGTTCGGTCTGCATCACTCCCGACGGTCCGATAGGCCCGATTTACAAGCTTAAGAAAGGCTCGCTTAAAGTTGCGGAATTTACAGATTTGGATATTCTTTTTCTGCGCGTTAATTACAGGTCGTATTTTACCCTGCCTACTTGGGACAAGTTTCAAATACCGTTTCCTTTTTCGAGCGTGGATTTGAAGGTGATTTCCTGCCGCCCTTATTCGGATATCGCGCAATCCGCCCAAAAAGAGGGCGTTTCCCCCGTAGAATATGCGGAACATCTTATGGGGCGTTAATTTGTGCGGTTTGTTTTGCGGCAAATTTTATTCTTGAAGATTGGAAGTTTTTACAATTTATTTACGACAATGGGCGGCAGTATTTTTGGACGTTATTTTAAGGTCGCGACATTCGGCGAAAGCCATGGCGCGGCGTTGGGTTGCATTGTGGACGGATGTCCGTCGAATTTGAGCTTGTCGGAAGCCGACATACAGTCTTTTTTGGACAAGCGAAAACCCGGACAGAGCGATATTTCCACTCCGCGAAAGGAGTCCGATTCGTGCAGGATTTTATCAGGCGTATTCGAGGGAAAAACTTTGGGAACTCCCATTGCTCTTATTATCGAAAACGCCAACCAGAAGTCTTCCGACTATTCGGAAATAGCCAAGCTTTGGCGTCCGAGCCATGCCGACTTCACTTATGACGCCAAGTTCGGGATAAGGGATCCCCGCGGCGGCGGTCGCAGTTCTGCTCGTGAAACCGCGGCGCGCGTCGCGGCAGGGGCTATTGCGAGAATGTGCATGCCAAGCATTGTAATTCGCGCGTGGGTTGAAAGCGTGCATTCAATTTCCATGCCTTCGTTTGACGGAATGCCGTCTGAAGAGGACATAGAGTCGAACGCCGTGCGTTGTCCGCATGCCCCGACTGCTCTTAGAATGGTTGAATTCATCAAAAAGGCGAGGGCGGAAGGCGACAGTGTTGGCGGGGTAATCAGATGCAGAATTTCAAATGCGCCCGCAGGTTTGGGCGAACCTGTGTTTGACAGGCTTGAAGCAGATTTGGCAAAGGCTATGCTTTCAATTCCCGCATGCAAGGGGTTTGAAATCGGCAGTGGTTTTGCGGGAACGCGAATGTTCGGCTCCGCCCACAACGATGAATTTTTTGTCGGCGAAGGCGGCGAAGTCCGCACCAAAACAAATTACGCGGGCGGGGTGCTTGGCGGCATTTCAAACGGGCAGATGATTGATTTCAGGGTCGCGTTCAAGCCGACTGCCACTATTTTAAAAGAGCAAAAAACCCTTTCGCTAAACAAAGAGCCGACGACGGTTGTCGGGCGCGGCAGGCATGACCCGTGTGTCTTGCCGAGGGCGGTTGCGGTTGTGGAAGCTATGGCTTCTTTGGTCTTGGCAGATGCCGTTCTCGCCGCGGGAAAATCTTTGCCGCTATAATATTATGGACGCTTATTTGATATTGGGAACTCGAAACTCCAAAAGGCGCGCGATTTTGTGCGACTTGATTTCGCGCGGTCTTGGCGCGGAGTCTCGCGCGGCCGTTTTTATTTCCGAAAATGAAAATCCTTCGGAATTTGACGCTCCGCTTTCTTCTCTTGCCTTGGTAAGCAGGTATGGCGAAAACCGCATTGAATGCGCGCGCGAGGTTTCGGAAAAATCTGACGTGGCGTTTTTTGTGGCGGACGCTTCAAAGAACATCGCGGACGAAATTGAGGCGTTTAAGGAAATTTGCGACGCGGGAATTTTTAAGCTTATCCGCATAATAGGTGTGTTTGACTGTTCATTGTACGGCGCGGCTTTTGACGAATGCGCTCCGTTTTTTGACGCGATGTCGCATTTTTGCGACGCCGTGCTTTTGTCGAACCGTGGCGGCGTGAGCGGCAAAGTCGTGAATGAAATAAAGAAAAGGTACAAAGATGAATGCCGTCCGCACACATTCCAGCTTGCGATGAAAAACGGCGAAGTCGAAAACCCTTGCATGCTTTTAATTGACGAGACGCGACGCATTTCAATGGTATTTGACGAATACGACCCTCTCGACGAGCTTGAGCTTGACGAGGACACTTTGCCCGACGAGCCTTTTACTGTCGAGAAAAAAGCTGATGTTTATCTTGAGAAATTGGACAACGGTTTGCGCAGAAAACCGATTTTAAACGGCGATGAGTTAATCGCGAGGTATAAAAATGCAAAATAATCCATACAAAGTTTCAAAAAATGTTGAAAGCCTTTCGGCTTACACTCCGGGCGAACAACCGCAGGGCGGCGGATGGGTAAAGCTTAACACGAACGAATTTCCATATCCGCCGACTCCAAAAATAAAGACGGCGGTTATTGACGCCATGGGGAGCGATTGCGCGCCTCTTCGGCTTTATCCCGACCCGCTTTCGGGCAAGGTTCGCGAGGCTGTCGCAAAGCATTACGGTGTTGAAGGCAAAAACGTGATTGTAGGCAACGGTTCGGACGACATTTTAAATCTCATCATGCGCGCTTTCGGTGACGACAAATTGAAAGTAGCGGCGATGAATCCGAGTTATTCGCTCTATCCGGTATTGTCTAAAATGCAGGGCGCGGAGCTTTTGGAGTTTGATTTTGAAAACGAAACAAAACTGCCCTTTGAAAAAATTTTTAACAGCGGTGCAAACGTATTCATTTTGACAAGCCCCAACGCTCCTTTGGGCATTTCTTTCTCTCTTGGGGACTTGCAATGCCTTGCGGACAATTTTAAAGGGCTTTTGGTGATAGACGAGGCTTACGCTCCGTTTTCGGGATTTTCAGCCGCAAAGTTCGCGGCAGGGCGCAAAAACGTTTTGACCGTGTGCACCTCTTCAAAGGGGTGGGGTCTTGCGGGCATGCGCGTGGGCTGGGCTGTCTCCGACGAGGGCGTAATTTGTATTTTGGACAAGATCAGAGACAGCTACAATGTTGACAGGCTTGCGCAGGCGGCTTCAATCGCGGCGCTTCAAGACGAAGAATATTATGCGGAAAAAATCGGAAAAGTCGTTAAAACCCGCGAGGAAACCGAGGCGTTTTTCGCTTCTATCGGCTGGAAATTTTACAAAAGCGCGTCGAATTTCATATTCGTGATGCCGAGCAAAAACGGCGTTTGCGGCAGAGATGTAGCAAGCGGCTTGTTCGATTTCTTAAAGTCTGAAAAAATCCTTGTTAGATACTGGAAAAACGACATGAAAATTTGTTCAGGCTTGAGAATTACCGTCGGCACGGACGCGGAAATGCAAAAATTAAGGGAAAGCATACTAAAATGGATAAAAGAATAGCGAAAATCGAAAGAAACACAAAAGAGACTCAAATTTCCCTCGAAATAAATCTCGACGGTTCAGGCATCTACGAGGTGGATACGGGCATTCCGTTCTTCGACCATATGCTTTGCCTTTTTGCGCGGCACGGGCTTTTTGATTTGAGAATAAAGGCGTCAGGAGACGTGGATGTTGACTATCATCACACAGTCGAAGATGTCGGGATTGTGCTGGGGCAGGCCGTTAAGCAGGCTGTCGGAGACAAGGCGGGAATGAACAGGTACGGATTTTTCATTCTGCCGATGGACGAAACTTTGGCGCGCGTTGCCATAGATTTGTCAAACCGCCCTTATTTGGTTTACCGCGCCGAATGTTCCGAGAGAGTTCGCGATTTCAACGTGGGGCTTTGCAGGGAGTTCTTTCAGGCGTTTGCAAACGAGGCGGGCGCAAACCTGCACATAGAGCTTCTTTACGGCGGGGAACCCCACCACATTGCGGAGGGAATGTTCAAATGTTTTGCGAAATCTCTTGCCATGGCGGTTGAGAAAAATCCGCGCCGCGCGGGAATTTTGCCGACAACGAAAGGTTCCATATAAAATGCGCTCTGTTGCTGTAATAGACTACGGAATGGGCAATTTGCGAAGCGTCTTGAAGGCGTGGGAGGCGGCAGGCGCGAAGTCGAGGCTTGTTTCATCCCCGTCCGACATCGATGATAATGACGTTTTGGTTTTCCCGGGGCAGGGGGCGATTGTCGATACGATGAAGCTTTTGAAGGATACGGGGTTTGACAGCGCGATACGCTCTTGGATTAAGGACGAAAAGCCCTTCTTCGGAATATGCCTCGGCTTGCAGGCTCTCTTCGAGTATTCGGAAGAGGGCGGGCATTCGGAGTGCTTGGGCGTCTTTAAGGGAAGCGTTAAAAAATTCGACGTTCCGCGCGAATTCAAAGTCCCCCATATGGGGTGGGACGACGTGTCGTTTAAGCCCAACGAAAAGCTCTTGCGGGGCATTTCAGTTTCGGGAGAGCAGTTTTACTTTGTGCATAGCTATTGCGTCCACACTCCCGAAAGCGACATAGTTTTCGGGACGAGTGAGTATGGCGGAATGGAGTTTGTGAGCGCGATTTTGCGCGGAAAGCTCATGGCGTGCCAGTTCCATCCCGAAAAAAGCCAGTCAAAAGGCTTGCAACTTTACAAAAATTTTCTTGGATATGTTTAGAGGTTGATATGTCGGACACTAATCAGAATAAAAACAGCGGCGTTGCCAAATTTGAAATCGAGGGGAAAACATACGATTTTCCGCTGATAACAGGCACTCGCGGAGAAAAAGCCATTGATATTGCCACTTTGCGCTCGCGCACAGGCTATATAACCTTGGACGAGGGTTTTGGCAATACCGGCGCGTGCGAAAGCAAGATTACTTATATCGACGGCGAAAAGGGAAAGCTCTTTTACAGGGGCGTTCCCATCGAGACGCTTGCGGAAAATTCAACGTTTATCGAAACCGCCTATCTCATAATTTACGGAGAATTGCCGACGCGCAGGCAGATGAGCGACTTCTCTCAAAGGGTTTTGCGAAACGCAAACATCCACGAGTCGATGATGCACTTTTTTGACGGGGGCTTCCCGTTTTCCGCCCACCCGATGGCGATTCTTTCCGCGCTTTTGAACTCTTTGGGCTCTTACTACCCGAACATGGTAACCAACGAGCGCGAGCACGACTTGGAATATTTTGACGATGCCGCCGCGCTTTTGATAAGCAAGGTTCGCACGATAGTCGCGATGTCTTACAGGATGAAAAACGGATTGCCGCTGATTTATCCCAAGCGCGATTTGGGCTACTCGCAAAACTTTCTCCACATGATGTTCTCGGAGCCGTATCACGAATACTATCCGCATGACGACATCACGAAGGCTCTCGACTTGATTTTGCTTTTGCACGCAGACCACGAGCAGAATTGTTCGACTTCGACCGTGCGCATCGTGGCTTCGAGCGGCGCGAATTTGTTTGCGTCTGTTTCTG
This sequence comes from Intestinicryptomonas porci, assembly GCF_033971905.1. Taxonomy (NCBI): domain Bacteria; kingdom Pseudomonadati; phylum Verrucomicrobiota; class Opitutia; order Opitutales; family Intestinicryptomonadaceae; genus Intestinicryptomonas; species Intestinicryptomonas porci. The sequence continues at coordinate 152,710 of NZ_JALBUT010000007.1, read as the reverse complement.
CGGGCGTATGCGCCTTGTGGGGTCCCTTGCATGGAGGTGCGAACACGCAGGTAATCAAAATGCTTGAAGAAATCCACAGAAACGGCGGCGACGTCAACAAGGCTATTGAAGACGCGAAGATGGGCAAAAAGCGTTTGATGGGCTTCGGGCACAGAATTTACAAAACCTACGATCCGCGCGCAATGATTTTAAAAGAGGCGGCGCAGAAGGTTTTGAAAGTCGTAAAAAGCAGTGATCCCGTTTTGGACATCGCCCAAACCCTTGCCGAAAAGGCGCGAAACGACGACTATTTCATCGAAAGAAACCTGTATCCCAACGTCGATTTTTACAGCGGCATAATCATGAAGGCGATAGGCGTTCCAACCGAAATGTTCACCGCAATGTTCGCAATCGGAAGAATGCCCGGCTGGATTGCCCACTGGAAGGAAGTCGCAGAGCGCGTAAAGGGCAGGATAACGCGCCCGCGCCAGATTTACCAGGGCGAAATCGACGTTGACTACATGCGTATGCGCGACCGCGAGCTTTCCGATGTCGAGCAGTACGAAAAGGATTTTAAGAAGTCCTCGGGAGACGGCGCGTCGGAAAACGCCACATTCAAGGCGTAGGGGAGTCCGCCGGATATTTGGAGGCGAAACTTCTAAATGTTTTGGATTTTCGCCTTTTTTTATAAATTTTGGGAGCAAATATAAAAACAAGTTGTCTAAATTTATTTTAAGAGGATATGAATTTTTTAATTTTTATAATTATTCCATTGCTTATCGGGCTTTATGCGCAAGCAAAAGTTTCGGGCGCGTATTCAAAAAACGTTCAAATACGCTCGCGAAGGGGCATTACGGGCGCGGAAGCCGCGCGCAGGGTAATGAGCTCCGCAGGCATTGACGATGTCGATATAGTCGAAATCGAAGGGCATTTGACAGACCATTACAACCCGACGAACAAGACTCTTGCGCTTTCCCGCGAAAATTACAGGGGTACAAGCCTTGCCGCCTTGGGCGTCGCGGCTCACGAAGCGGGGCACGCTATTCAGGATAAGGAAGCCTACGCGCCGCTTAAAACTCGCATGGCGTTGGTGCCAATAACACAGCTTGCAAGCTCTATTTTGCCAATAGTTATTTTTGGCGGATTTGTGCTTTTTGGCGGGGCAAGCGGAATTTTGTGCATGGAAATCTGCATAGTGATTTATTTGATTATGACGGTCTTTCAGCTTGTTACTTTGCCTGTCGAATACAATGCGAGCGCGAGGGCTAAGGCTCGACTTCAAACCTTAGGCATATTGGACGAAGACGAGATGTACGGCGTAAACGAAACTTTGGACGCCGCCGCCCTCACATACGTTGCGGCATTTGTATCCTCTTTGGGCTGGCTTCTTTACATGCTTGCAAGCCGCCGCGATTAGGGCAGGTAAATTTTTTAAGATTAGGTTATAAAAAAATCGCAAAGTTTACTCTTTGCGATTTTTTTATTGGAAATCTTCAGCGGCGAATAGTTTATCTATTATCTCTTCTATTATTCTGCCTTTTGGGTTTACGTCTTCTCCATCTTCAGTAAACCCGACTTTCATTAATAAATCAGTTAATTTATCACTTAAATCCATTGCTTGCTGCATTGTTAGTTTTAAACTTCTGTCCCTCGCATTGGTTCAAATTTAAGCGTGCTTTGAATAATGTTTAAATATTCAATTTCGTCTTTTGTAAAAATAAAATTTAAAGTAGTTAAATTGTCTCTCATAATCTGCAATTTTTTCGCCGTATGTCGTTAATCTATACAAAAAAAGCGGCTTGGCAATAGCCAAACCGCCCAAATTGCGATATTCCAACCAAATTAGATGTTGTAGAATTTGCCGCCGTAGATTGCGTTTTCGCCCAATTCTTCTTCGATGCGGAGAAGCTGGTTGTATTTTGCAACACGGTCTGTACGGCTCATAGAACCTGTCTTGATTTGACCCGCATTTGTGGCAACTGCGATGTCCGCGATTGTGGCGTCTTCTGTTTCGCCCGAACGGTGCGATACAACCGCCGTATAGCGCGCTTCCTTCGCCATTTCGATAGCGTCCAAAGTTTCGGTGAGTGAACCGATTTGGTTTACCTTTACCAAGATTGAGTTTGCAACGCCTTTTTCGATGCCCTTCTTCAAGAACTCAGTGTTGGTTACAAAGAGGTCGTCGCCAACGAGCTGTACGCGGTCGCCGAGAGTTTCGGTGAGGAGTTTCCAGCCTTCCCAGTCGTTTTCTGCGCAACCGTCTTCGATTGAGCGAATCGGGTATTTGTCGCAGAGGTCTTTCAAGAAGTCAACCATTTCCTTGGAGGATTTCTTGGAGCCGTCTGATTTTGAGAAGACGTATTTCTTTGAGTTTGCGTCGTAGAATTCGGAAGAGGCAACGTCGAGAGCAAAGAAAATGTCTTTGCCGAGCTTGTAGCCTGCCTTTTTAACGGCTTCGGAAATAACTTCGAGCGCGTGTTCGTTGCTCTTCAAGCTGGGGGCAAAACCGCCTTCGTCGCCAACCGCGGTTGAAAGACCCATACCCTTCAAAACGCTCTTCAAAGAGTGGAACACTTCCGCGCCCATTCTTACAGCTTCGCTGAATGTGGGTGCGCCAACCGGCATAATCATAAATTCCTGGATGTCGATGGGGGCGTCGGAGTGCGCGCCGCCGTTCATGATGTTCATCATGGGAACGGGCAATACTTTTGCGTTTGGTCCGCCCAAGTACTTATAGAGTGGCTGACCCAAGGAAATTGCCGCCGCCTTTGCGATTGCAAGCGATACGCCCAAGATTGCATTTGCGCCGAGCTTTGCCTTGTTCTTGGTTCCGTCGAGAGCAAGCATGAGCTTGTCTGCGCTTACCTGGTCTGTCGCGTCCAAGCCGATAAGTTCGGGGGCGATGATTGTGTTTACGTTTTCAACCGCCTTGATTACGCCTTTGCCCAAGAAACGCTTTTTCGCGTTAAAGCCTTTGGGGAAATTCTTGTCCGCCAATGCTCCGTCGCGCAATTCGAGCGCTTCAGAAACGCCTGTTGATGCGCCGGATGGCACAGCAGCGCGGCCGAGTGAGCCGTCTGCGAGTTCTACATCGACTTCAACTGTCGGATTGCCGCGGGAGTCGATGATTTGTCTTGCTCTGATATCTACGATTGTTGTCATATTTTTACCTTTACAAAAAAATGGTTTTCAAGTTTAAGCAAAATTACTTCCGATGTTCTTTTATCTGTGTGATTTGTCAACAAAATAAGCGTTTTTTTGGGATATTTATTTTTTTGTTTTAACTTTTGCTAAGTCTTGCAAAGAGATATTGCGCCTTCTCTGAAATCGTCTTTTTTGCCTTTTCGATTTCATTTTTTCGCATTTGTATGTTTTCGTTTGCGACTTTCGAGAGGTCGGAGAGGTCGTATAAAAATATTCCACCAAGCTTGCCGCAGGATTTTTCAACGTTGTTTGGCACGGCGAGGTCCATCAGGAAAATCGGCTTGCTTTTTCTGTATTTTTCGGCGGCTTTAGCGATTTCCATATTTATGATGTGCTCGGCGTTTGAGAGGGCGAAAATTGCGATGTCGAATTTGCCGAGTTCTTCCGCGACTCTGTCAAAGCCTATTGCGCTTCCCTTGACGTCGTCGGAGAGGGATTTTGCGTTTTCCCATGTTCTGCTTGAAACAGTTATGTTTTCCGCACCCCTTGCGCAGAGTGCCTGGGCGACGCTTCTGCCGACTTCCCCTGAGCCCGCAAGCAAAATCTTGGTTTTTGAAACGTCTTCAAATATTCTTGACGCAACTTCCGCAGCAACCGCTCCTATTGTGGTGTTGCCGCTTCCTATTTCGGTGTTTGTCCTAATCCATTTTGCGCACTGTATCGCCTTTTGTATTACGCGGTTTAGAACAGACTTGCAGTAGTTTTTTTCAGAGGCGAAAGCGTACGCTTTTTTGATTTGCCCCAAGATTTCCGTTTCCCCGACCATTTGGGATTTTAGCCCCGAAGCTGTTTCAAAAAGGTGGATTATCGCGTCTTTGCCTTTGAAAATTTTTGCGCTTGCCAAGAATTTTTGGGGTGGCCGCACTCCGTTTAAAGTTATCGCGCCAAGGCATGCGTTAAATGTTTTTTGGGGAGAGCCCACTGCGAAAACTTCAACGCGGTTGCAAGTCGAAAGCGCGAAAATTTCGTTTATTCCAAAGTTATTTAGCGCGTTTTCGCAGGCTTCTTCAAGGAGCGTTCCCGAAAGCGAATATTCGGCTATCATGGAGGCGTCGCATGTATCGTGCGCAATTCCGATTGAAAATATTTCGCAGTCGGGCGGCATAATCAGTATTTTGGCATCATTGAGCTTATTGCGTCGCAAAATTCGAGCAGCTTTTCGTTTTTGCCGACAAATTTTGCTATTGCCGCGCGCGCCTTTTCTACTTCTTTTTCGTATATTTCGGCGCACTTTTTAAATACGCCGTTTTCCGACATCATTTGGCGCAAGTCTTGCGGGGAATGGCTCTTTAAATTTTTTGAAAGTTTCGCGCTTTCTCTTTTGGGCAGAGTTTTCAAAAGAATGATTACAGGAAGCGTCTGCTTTTCCGATATGAAATCAGTGCCCGCCGTTTTGCCCGACTGGCTTTCCGCCATGTCCCAGTCGCAAATATCGTCGTACATTTGGTATGCCCTGCCGAGGGCTTTGCCCGCTTTTTGCGCGGCTTTTGCCCATTCCGACTGCGCTCCGCATTCAAGGCTTGCGCCCAAAAAGCACGCAAATTCAAAAAGAGATGCGGTTTTGCCTTCGATAATCGAAATGTATCTTGCCATGTCGGTTTCGCGATTTAGGGCGAGAGTCTGCATTATTTCGCCCTGCGAAAGCGTCTTTACAACGGCTATCGCCCTTGATGAAACTTCGGGTGCGTTGCCGTCAACTGAAAGCCCCATTGCATGCGCGAAAATCGCGTCTCCAAGCAAAATCGCCGTTCGCGCGCCGAATTTCTTGAAGATTGTCTCTTCGTCGCGCCTCAAATCGGCATTGTCGATTACGTCGTCGTGAATCAAGCTTGCAAGGTGTATCAGTTCCACCGCCGCGGCGCGTTTTTGCAGCTCTTTGTCGGAATATTTTTTAGAAGGGGCGGATGAATAAACCAAAAGCGGGCGCAAATATTTGCCTTGCGGCTTTATGCATTCCGCCGCCTGTTTGCGCACTTCAACATCAAAGCTTGCCGCCTGCTTTTTTAGATATGACTTCAATTCGGAAATGTGCTTTTCAAAGCTTTCCGCAAATTTTTCAAATCTGGCGTTTTGGTATTTCATTATGCCTCTTACAAATAAAATAGTTTCTCATATTGCCGAAATTTTACAATTAAAAAAGTTGAAAATACGACTATTTTTCTTTTGATGAACAATATGCAGGATAATCCGCTATATTCGATATTGATTTTCTTTGTCGGCGCATTCTTTTTCAAAATGTGGCTCGATGACGCGCGTCGCGGCGGCAATTCTCCGCGCTCTTTCCCGGGGGCGGGTTTTGCAAGTTATCCGATTTTAATTTTCGGCTCTTTGGGCGCATTGCTGATTTTGGCGATTGAAACCGTTTTGGAGTGCCGCCTCGGATTTTCAGGGGAGCAGAGCGAGGTAAAATTCTGGGCTGTTTTTGTCTGGATTTCGGCGGCGGTGACAGAAGAAATTATTTTTAGAGGCTACATCGTCATTCAAGGCAAGGGCAGGGCGGTGCTTTATGCGGGGATTTTTGCCGCTTCGGTTTTGTTTGCGCTCTGCCATCCGTTTTTATGGGATTACACGGCTGAAAGCGGCTTTCAGGCAAATCTGACGGGGAAGGCTTTTTTCAGCACGGCGTTTATTTTTGCAAATTCGCTATGGCTTTATTTTTTGCGCTTTAATTGTTATAACAAGACGCGTTCGCTTTTGCCGTGCATGGTTGCCCACGCTGCGTACAACATAGGCGTCTTTGCGGTCAAGACATTTCAGGGTTTCGTTGTTTGGGAATTTTAAAATGGCGGATTTTTTGAAAAGAGGGGCTTTATATCTTGCGCCGATGTCGGGATATACTGACGCGGCGTTTAGGGAAATTGCCATGGAAAACGGCGCAGATGTCTGCGTGAGCGAGTTTGTACATGCGCGTGCCGTTCTTTCAAAAGCCCCCAAGGTCTTGGAGAAACTGCGGATAGACGTTTTGGCAAGACCCTGCGGAATACAGCTTTTTGGCGGGGATGAATTTGAAATGGCGGATGCCGCAAGTTTTGTCGAGGAATACGCCAAACCTGATTTTATCGACATAAATTACGGATGTCCCGCTCCCAACGCCGTTGACGCGGGGGCGGGTTCGGCGCTTTTAAAGAATGTTCCCAAAATGGCGGAAATCGCAAAAAAAGTTAAAGGGGCTTTAAAGAAAATTCCGCTTACCGCAAAGATGCGCACGGGATGGGGGGCTGAGAGCGTCTTGCCGAGAGCGGCGCTTGAGCTTGAAGAGGCGGGAGTGGAAGTTTTGGCAATCCACGGCAGGAGCAAAAACCAGGGCTACAAGGGAGATGCGGACTGGACTTTGATTGAGGAAACTGCCAACTGCTTGAAAATCCCCGTGATAGGCAACGGTTCTGCTGAAAAGTTGACTGCTTCGGAATTGCAAGAAAGCGCGTGTTTCGGCTTCATGGTCGGCAGGGCGGCAGTGGGAAATCCTTGGATATTCAGGGAAATCAAGGCAGGGTTAAACGGGGAAGATTTTATTCCTCCGACTGCCAAAGAGCGCGTTGAAACCGCTCTAAAATATCTTGAAAAATCCCTGCAAAACCAGGGCGATGATTCCTTAAAGGCAATCCGCGCAAACTTGATTGCCTTTATGCGCGGGCATGGCGGATTTAAAAAAATGCGTTTGGCTCTTGCAAATTCCAAAACAATCGAAGATGTTTACATGGTGTTTAAAGGTTTTTTGAATGGGTAGGCTTTTAATATTTTTGTTTTTGGTTTTAGCTTTTGCGCCCGCGTTTTCCAAGGAAGCGCAGTCGGACTTTGATGCGGGCGTGTTCGCCTATGCCAATGAAGACTTTAAGACCGCAAAGGAGCGTCTTTTGAAAGTCGGGCAGGCAAACGACGCAAAGAGCCGCTTTGCGGATTTTCTGCTTGCTATGATAGCCGCAAAAGACGGAGACGCCGCTCTTGCGCGTTCGAAGTTTGAAAGGTGCTTCAAAAATTTGCCTGAGGGCAACGAGTTGAATTTGGCAAAGAATTTTGCGGCGTTTTGCGACATCAACGGATTTTTCGAGTATGAGGTAGAACTTCTTGAGCCGTTTTACAAAACCCACAGGGAAATTGTCTTGTCAGACAGCATGCTTGCGTGGCGTTTTGCAAGGGCGTTAATCGAGCGCGGAAAAAGCGAAGAGGCGGGGGAAGTCTTAAAGGAATTGTGGCAAAAATATTCTACCCAAAAGAATGCGGACGGGGTTGATAAAATTTTGTTCGACGAAAGGGCTTGTTCGCTTTTGAAAGATTTTGTCGCGGGCGAAAACGGCGGCGGCGCGGCGTCTGCGAGGGCTAAAATCATAAGGGGAGAGCTTGAAGGGTTGAAATTGCCGGAAGACGCGGGAATGGGGCTTGTACTAAAATTCTTGCAGCTAAAAAAAGAAGTCGGCGAAAGCGACTTGGACAGGGCACTTGAAGAAAATTCAGAGTCTGAGTTTGCGTATGAGGCGTGGTATGCGCTTGCCGTAAACATGTTTGAAGATGGGCAGTATGAAATCTCTCATTCGATGGCGGCTCGCGCACTCAGCCTTGCGCCCGATTCTCTTGAAGACACTTGGAAAATTTACATTCTCTCGGGGGACTGCCTTCGTTTCCAAAAAAAATACAAGGAGGCGCGAGAGGAATATCTAAAAGTTTCCATGAACCGCAAAATGCAGGGCAAGCCCGCCGCGGAGGCGATTTACAAATGCGGGCTTTCGTATTTTGAGGAGGAAAAATGGGCGAACGCCTACGAATGCTTCCAGCGCGTTTTCATCGCCTATTTCGGATTTGAGGAGTGGTCGTCGCCATCGTACTATTACGGGGCTAAATCTCTGCTTGAATTGGGGGACAACGTGGGGGCTAAAAACATTCTCCGCGAATATTTGCGCCACTCTAAGCGTCAAGATTTGCCAATGTACCATAAAAACGCGGTTCTTTGGTCTAAAATAAAACTGAACTAAATATGAAAATTTTGGGGCTTGATTACGGACACAAGAGAATAGGGCTTGCTTTTGCAGACGAGCTTGGCGTCGCATTCCCGATACCTGCCGCGGTCGAAAACAGCGTCGAGGCGCGCCTAAACCACATCGCCCTTGAAATAGAGCGCAGAAAGCCCGATATGCTTCTAATCGGCTATCCCTACAACATGGACGGCTCCGCAAGCCAAAAAATGAAGGAAGTCGATGCTTTCATCGAAATTTTGAAGTCGAGATTTTCCCTGCCTGTCGATACTTCCGACGAGCGTTTAAGCTCTTTTCAGGCCGAGGCGGATTTGGAGGCTTTCGCTCCTAAAAAGTCGCGAAAAAAAACTGTTGCGGCGCGCCAAAAATACAGAAGAAGCGGCGATATCGACAGCCGCGCAATCGCAATAGTCTTGCAGGACTACATTGATAACCGCCCCGCGTAAATTATGCCTAAGACACGATTTAAATGCCATTGCGCCTACGACGGCACCGATTTCAGGGGCTGGCAAAGCCAGCTTTGCGGCAACACCATACAGGATTTCATAGAGCGCAGGATTTCCGAAATTTTTTCAGAGAAAATACGAATACACGGAAGCGGCAGAACGGACGCGGGCGTCCATGCAAAGGCGCAGGTTTTTCATTTCGACGCCGAGTGGGCGCACTCCGCTGAAAACTTGCAGGCGGCTTTGCGTTCAGGGCTTCCCGCGGGAATACAGATTTTTAAAGTGTCCGTTGCCGATGTCGGCTTTCACGCAAGGTATTCGGCGCAAGGCAAGCGTTATGCCTACAATATTTTCGAGGGCTATGCGCCGCCTTACAAGTCCAGATACTTTTGGTCCATGCAAAGGCGCAGGCTCGATATTGAAAAGATGAACGACGCGGCAGAGGTCTTGCTTGGCGAGCACGATTTTACGGCGTTTTCGGCAAACAGGGGTCATGAAGAGGACAATCCCGTGAAAACTCTGCGGGTTTTGAAAATCTCGAAAAAGGGGCGCGAAATAAGGCTTTTGACGGAAGGCAGCGGGTATTTGTACAAAATGGTGCGCATAATCACGGGGGCGATGGTCGATGTCGGTCTTGGGAAGCTCTCGAAATCGGATATAGAGCGCATTTTGGAAGGGAAAAAGCGCACAAACGCATTCCAAACGGCTCCCGCTTGCGGGCTTTTTTTGGAAAAGGTCTTTTATTGAATCCGATAAAAATTTTGTTGCGGAAATTTGCGGGAAAATGCAAAATATCCTTTAATAAATGATATATTTCATATTGACAGTTTTTTTCACCCTTGCGGTGTCGGCTTTCTGCTCGCTTTTGGAGGCGATGGTCTTAAGCACGAAGCCTTCTGAAATCGAGCAGCTAAAAAAAGTATCTAAGAGAAGGGGCGAGCTTTTGGATTTGTTCGTAAAGCAGATTGACCGCACAAGCTCTGCAATCCTTTCCTTAAACACAATAGCAAACACTTTCGGCGCCACTCTCGCGGGCATTTTGTTTGCGACGCACTTGTCGAAGTATTTCCAGTCGGACATATATTCAAAATACGCCTTTCCCGCGTTGCTTACCATCGCGATTTTGACTTTTTCGGAGATATTCCCGAAAAACATAGGCGTTTACTACCGCGCTTCTTTGCAGCCTTATTTCATATATCCGCTCTATTGGGTAAGGGTTTTGATGTATCCGTTTTCAATTTTCATGAGCAAGCTGCTTTCAATGATAACGCGCGGAAGGCAGGTCAACAGTTCAAGCGACGACGAAATCAAACTGCTTGCCGAAAAGGGGGCGAAAGACGGTTTTCTTTCAATCCAGGAAAAAGAGCTTATTTCAAACACCCTGACTCTCGACGACACTTACATTTCGGAAATAATGACGCCGAGAACGGTAATCGCGGCTTTGGACGAATCGCAGACGGTCGGGGAAGTTTTGTCGAGCGGCAAGGCTGTGCCTTTTGCCCGTATGCCCGTGTATAGGGAAACCATCGACAACATTGTGGGAGTCGTGCGCAGGCGCGACCTTCTGCTTGCCAAGGCAAACGACGAATATTCGCGCAAGGTCGGGGATTTTGTTAAGGAAGTCGCCTTTGTCCCCGAAAACGGAAGCTCTTTGAGCGTACTTCGCCAGCTCATAAAAAAGCACCAGCATTTGGGAATTGTCGTTGACGAATACGGCTCCCTTACGGGCGTTATCACTCTTGAAGATATTTTTGAGCATCTGCTTGGCTCTGAAATTTTTGAAACAGACGACATTGCTGTCGATATGCGCGAGCTTGCCTTGCGCCGAAAAAAAATGAAATCTAAAACTCAAAGGTAGAATTATGGACGGGAATTCGGAAAGCAACGGGCATAAAAGCGGCGAAGTGCGCCGCGCTCTGGTTTCTTTAAAAAAGCTAAACGAAGTCGTAGGCAAGCTTCCTTCTCCCGCTGAATTTGAGGATAGGTCAACGACTGTCAAAGTCGGCTCCGTAAACATGAAGTTTGAAAAGATAAGATTTATAGGTTCCGACGGAAAAGCGGAATTCAGGTGGTCGTATTCTTCAAGAATTGTAATATAAGGTTATGGGCAGGTTTTTTGTTTTAATAATTGCATTCTTTTTGGTTTCTTGCGAAAGCGTCGAGGAAGACGCGCGCAACACTCCGATAGGCAGCGTCGTTTCGGGAAAGACTAAGTCGGTTGAAAACTATGTCGAGCGCGTCAAAAATCAAAACAGGTCGGAAAATCGGGACGTCTGGCGGCCCGTTTCAAGCGAGCGTTTTTAGCATGAAGCGCGGATTTTTTTTGCTTGAATTTGACGAGCTTGCCGAAATTTTATCTTCGGCGGGCTTTCGCGCTTTCAGGGCAAAACAGGTTTGGGAGGGCGTTTACAAAAAAAAGATTTTCAGCTTTTCCGAAATAACAAACCTGCCTGCGGATTTGCGGAAATTTTTGTCGGATAATTTTGAGATAAAGACAGCATTGCCGCAACGCAAGCGCACTTCTTTGGACGACACGGGCAAATATCTCTTTGAGCTTTCGGACGGATATTTTATAGAGAGCGTGCTTTTGGAAGCTCCCGAAGGCGAGGGGGACGAACTCCGCAAGACCCTGTGCATAAGCACGCAGGTGGGGTGCGCGCAAGGGTGCAGGTTTTGCGCATCCACCATGCGTGGCTTTAAGAGAAACCTCGATTCTTCCGAAATCGTTTCCCAGCTCCTTCCGTTTGTGAAAAACGGGGAGTTTGAGTTTGAAAACATTGTCGTTATGGGCATGGGCGAGCCTTTGGCTAATTTTGAAAATGTCGTGAAGGCCCTCTATATAATAAAGGACCGTTTCGGCTTCGGCGCGCGCCGCATAACGCTTTCTACCTGCGGAATTGCCGACAAGCTGAAAGAGCTTGCCGAAATGAAATTCCCTTTCAGGCTCGCGATAAGTCTGCACGGGGCTTCAAACGATGTCAGGGAAAAAATCATGCCTGTAAACAAACGCTTTCCGCTTGAAGTTCTCCTGCCCGCCGCAAAGGCTTTTGCAAAGTCTAACGGAAGAATGATTACCTTGGAATATATTTTAATCGACAAGGTAAACGACAGCTTTTCTGACGCAAAATTGCTTTCGGACATAGCAAACTCCCTGCATGCCCATGTCAATTTGATACCCTACAACAGGGTAGAGGGCTTGGATTGGAAAAGACCAAGTTCCGACAGGCGAAAAGCGTTTTTTAATGCCTTGAAGTCGAAAGGCGTGTCGTGCACGCTGCGCAGGGAAAAAGGTTCGGACATAGAGGCGGCATGCGGGCAGCTTGCGCTAATCGCGGAGCGTCAAAAACTTGAAAATATGTAGGCTTTTGCGTATTTTGCCTTTTGCGGGGAGGGTGTGCGCATGAAAAAAAGATAAAAAAATCGCTTGCAAAAAATATGCAAAAGTACAATATTTAATTTCAAACAAAGACGCCTGTTATTGCGCAGGCGGATTTTTATTCATTTTCTATAATAAACATTAACAATCCCAATTAAATAAATGAAAAGTAAGTTATTAAAGGTATTGGCTATCGCCGCAGTTGCGGCTTTTGGCTTTGGCATTGCATCAGCGCAAGAAGCTGCTCCCGCCCCTGAAGCGGCAAATCAGACGGCTGCGGACGCCGCCAAGAAAAAGCCCGGCGAACCCGAAAAAATTGCGGGTAAATCCCTTATGGACATGTGGAAAGCGGGCGGTATGACAATGTATCCTCTTGCTTTGTGTGCAATCGCGTGTATTTCTTTGGCTATCGTAAATGGAATTTCAATGCGCTCCAAGAAATTTGCAGTTCCCGCAGACGTAAATGAACTCAAAAAGCTTTTGAACGAAAAGAATATCGACGGCGCAATCGAATACTGCGAAAAGCATCCCACTCCCTTTACAAACATCTTGGGCGCAGGTCTTTCCCGCGTAAACGACAAGGAAATCGACTGGGAAGCCATTGAGGTTGCTATGGAAGAATCTTCAATGCAGGAAATGGCGTCTCCCTACGTCATGGTAAACTATTTGGCTCTTATCGCGTCAATCTCCCCGATGTTGGGTCTGTTCGGCACGGTTACGGGCATGGTTAAGGCATTTAACACTATTGCCGCCGAAGGCGCGGGTTCTGCGCAAAAGCTCGCAGACAACATTTCCGAAGCTCTCATCACCACTGCGACGGGCATGATGGTTGGTATTCCCGCAATGTTGGGCTACTTCATTTTCAAAAACCAGTATGGCAAGGTCGTTTCGGGGTTAAGCTCTGTTGTGGGCGACGTTTTGTATGTATTTAAGATGTCGTCTAAATACGGTCCGCAGGACTTGGGTTTGGACGCGGTTGAAGCTCCCGCAAAAAAATAATTTTTCAACGGCAATTTTAAGTTTGTAAAATGAAAATTAGGGCACAACAAGATGAAGATACGGCATTTGAGCTGACGTCAATGATTGACGTTGTGTTCCTGTTGATTGCCTTCTTTATGACTGTTACAAGTTTCGCTTCCGCGGAGCTTGTAAAAGTCCAGATGCCGATTGCGGCGGAATCCAAAGTTCCCGAAGACAGTCGCGACAGGCAGTTTATCTCCATCGACAAAGAGGGGAACTACTTCTTGGGCGCGCGTCCTTCAAATTTGGATGAAATTGAAAACGCATTGGCAGCTCGCATTGCAAATCCCGATTTCAAGGGCGTTTACTTGCGCGCTGACGAAGCAACCCATTACCGCTTTGTAAGCGAAATTATGAAGAGGTGCGCCAATGTCGGCATATATAACATAATATTTGGTGTGGAGCAGCAGTAATATGGCACAAAGAAAGAAAAAAGGATTGGCGCTCGACAACGATAGTTTCAGCTTGACTTCGATGATTGACATCATCTTCTTGCTGCTCATTTACTTTATGTATTTGCCAATTCAGCAAGAAGCTGACATGACAGTCCAGTTGCCTATTCAGACGGAGCCTACGGAAACAACCACCTTGCCGAGCGAGCAGGTTGTTTTGATTAAGCCAGACGGCAGTATATTTCTGAACGGTTCTTACATTGAAGACGCTCCGATTTTGAAGGCTCAAACGGAAAACAAAACTCCTCCGCACGAATTCACTTCGCTTGCGACGACTTTGACCCGTTTGAAGAAGGCGAATGACGGCGGCGGCAGAATGACGGTTGTAACAATCATTCCCGACGGAGATGCTCCGCACCAGGCGTCAATGTTTGTTTTGAGCGCGTGCGCGAAGGCGGGCATAAAGCAGGTGTCGTTTTCAGACGCGATTTAAGCTAAAAGGTTTTTCAGATTTTCCAAGGCGCATTTTTTTACAATGCGCCTTTTTTATTTCTTTTTTATCTTGACATATTTAATAAGTTATTATCCTGTATTATCAGTTTTTATTAAAAAATAATAAAATAATCTAAAAATGAAGAGTGAAAAAGAAAGACAGTTTGAAGAGTTTGAATATCTGTTTCCCACAAAGCAGGAATGGTTCAGCCCTAAGGAAGTTGGAGAAATAATAGGCAGAAGCGACCAGTTTGTGCGAAACAGCTTCCACAGTGGAAAGATAATGGGCCATCAAGGCAACGGTTGCGCCCCGAAGGGCTATGAAAAGCGCGTTTACATGCTGATTCATAAAACAATGCTCCAGCTTTATCTTTTGGAAACGGCAAATTACACGTCCGATTTGTTCATGGAAAGGCTTTTTGCCATTGTTTCAAGGTGCTCGCAGTTTCAGCTTTTCAAATTGGAAAAGTTTTTAAAAGACATTTTGTATTCTAAGAGGCGTTAAAAAGAGTTGAATTTTGGCGTTAAAAGGAGTTTTATTTTTAATAATGAAACCATTTTTTAAGCAGGAGCAGAAATTGTGCGAAATGCGGATAACGGATTGTTTGCGCAAGCTGGACGCGGGCTGTTGCGGTTTTGAATTCTACGAAGAGACCGACAGCACGAATTTGCGGGCAGTGGAATATCTGAAAAATGGAAAGACTCCTTTTGCGATTGTCGCCGCGCACCAAACGGACGGAAAGGGAAGATTTGACAGGTCTTGGCGGGATTTTTCGGGTCGGAGCATCTGCATTACCTGCGGTTTCGGATTGAAAGGCGTGTCCTCCGAAACCGTGGAAAAATTTTCCATTCTTGCAGGCGTAAATGTTGCTTCAACCCTTTCAGATTATTGCAAATGTCGGCTGAAAATAAAGTGGCCGAACGACATTTTCTTTGAAGGCAGGAAATTGGGCGGAATGATTGGGCAATGCTTTCTCGAGGGCGGAAAACTTGATTCGATGATTTTCGGCATAGGCGTAAATTTTGGCAAAATAAATTCTTTTGACGGCGGAAATCCTGTTTCAATGGAAGAGTGCGCCAATGCGGAAATCGAGATAAACGAGGCGTGCGCGCTTGTGGTAAATTCCGTTTTTTCGGCTTTTAAAACTTTGTCGGAAAATCCCGAAACGGATATTTGCAAAATTTTTGAGTCGTTTGATTTTTTGCGCGGAAAAGTTATTTCCGTAAACAATTTCAATAATGTCCTGAGGGGCGTCGCCGCAGGGGTCGATTCCAAAGGCAGGCTTCTATTGGAAACGGAAAGCTTGGGAACAGTTGCCTGCGGAGCGGGTGAAACCACGATTTTGAAGGATTTCAAGTGAAGATTTTTACGATAGATATCGGCAACACGCATACACATTGCGCCTTGGTTGAATGCGGAAAAGTTTTGAGCGTTTCAGATTTCGACACCTCTGCATTTGCCTGCGATTTCAATTTTTCGGGCTTGAAGGGCGGGGGTTGCGGTGTTGCATGGTGCTCGGTTGTTCCCAAAATAAACCCGAAAATATCGGAAAATTTTGCCAAGTTTGGCATTTCAAATTTTCAGCTTTCCTCGAAAAATTCCCCTATGCCCTTTGACGTAAAAAATCCGGAACAAGTGGGGCAGGACAGAATCGCGGCGGCAATCGGGGCTGGGAAATTTTTTGAGCCGCCGTACATAGTAGTTGACATGGGAACTGCAGTCACCATTGATTTGGTTGACAAATTCGGAAGATATGCGGGGGGGGCGATTGCCCCGGGGCTATACGCTTTTACCGCGTACTTGTCGGAAAAAACCGCCCAGTTGCCTATGATAAATCCGAAAGATGCCGATTTTAATCTTGTGATAGGCAAAAACACGCTCGAAGCCATGAATGTCGGGTGCGTCAAAGGCTTTTGCAAGCTTGTTGACGGCATTATCGGCGACTTCGAAAAAAATTTTTTTGGCAAATCCGCCGCTGAAAAGACAATTTTTACGGGCGGAAGCGCGGGTGTTTTGCCCGAAAACTGGATTGCGGGCAGGCTTGTCGAGCCGAGCCTTGCAAACATCGGGCTTGCAATGGCATTTGAAATGGTTTCTAAATAAATACATATCATGAAAAAATTATCTATCATAATGATTGCGGCGGCGTTGGCTTTGTCGGCTTATGCCGCAAATACGGATGTTTTGAAAGACAAGTCGAACTTTTCCAAAGTGGAACTGTTTGCCGAGGACAGCGTATTTTCAAATCCGCAAATAAATGCGGAAGTTGTAAAGGCTTACGAGACAAATCCCGACGCTTATTCCGACAAGGAGCTGTTTCCCGTCGCAATTTGTTATATGACTTTGCACCGACCCGAAAAAACAAAGGCGATGCTTGAAAAATACATTGCCTCCTCTCCGAACGACGCAAAGGCGATACGCACTTACGCCAATATTTTGGCAGTTTTCGGCGATTTTGAAAACGCACTGCCAAACTTCAAAAAATCCTACGTGCTCGGCGACAAGGAGTCTGCCAAGCTCATCGCTTTAATTCTTTTGCAGACGAATAGAATTGACGACGTAAAGGAATATTTGCCCGAACTTTCGGAATTCGCAAAGACGGATTTGGGGGTATTGAACATTCTGCTTTCGTACGCCTACCGCAACCAGAATAATAGGGATGTGGAGCTTGCAAAGCGTTCCATAAACGCCGCTCAAGCGGGAGAAATGCTGAAAAATTCCTCTCTCGACACCTTCTTGATGGCACTTAATTTATATATGGTCGAAAAGGGTGTCTGGAATGCAAATGCGCTGATTTTGCCGGCGAGGGGGGCGATGTTGAGCGGACATTGGGGGCTTGCTCGCTCTTTGTATTCGGAAATACTCGAAGCAAATCCGAGCAATATTGACGCCTTGAAGGGAAAGAGCATAGTCGAGTTCAACTTGGGCGGAATAAACGAGGCTTCAGCCCTGCTTGACAAAATTTTGGCGTTGGGCGACAAGTCGGTCATAAACGACGCGATGGAGCTTTTTATCGTTTCAAAGAACCAGGGCATCTTTGAAAAGTACAAAAAGAATTTTGAAAACTTCGACTTTTCGCCGAAAGTGCGCCTTGCGATGCTTGGGTTTGCCGCCAACACAGAAGGAAGGGCGGACATGCTCTTTATGGCTTTGAGCGGCGAAGGCGTCAAGCCTCTGCTTGAAAACGAGCGCATTGCAGGCGAGATAAAAACGGTTTTGAAAAAATATGAAAGCGATCCTCGCTCAAAGGAATTTTTGAAAAAACTTTCAAAGTAAATGTACCAGCCCAAGAAAAAAAAGAAGACGGACTATGCCGCGCTCAACAGCCCGTTTATGAGAATACCCAAAATGAGGGTCGAGGCGGCGAGGGCGCTTCTCGACCTCAAATTCAAGGAAATCTACGAATTGAAGGGGCGCGCGCCGGAAGCCATTTTTGAAGACTTGAAAAAAATTCGCATAAAAACCGATCCGGATATATTAAACTATTTTAAAATCGCAGTTGATTTTGCGGAAAAAGAAGATGAATAAGGAAGATAAATTGATTTTGGGAGGCAGGGAATTTTCTTCCCGCCTTTTTGTGGGAACGGGAAAATTCTCGTCAAACGACGCCATGAAGCTCGCTCTCGATTCTTGCGGGGCGTCTCTTGCGACAGTCGCCTTGAAGCGCGCAAATCTCGCTTCGGAGCACGATGAAAGCGCAAACATTTTGGACTATCTGGATTCGTCGAAATATTTGGTTGTTCCAAACACTTCGGGCGCAATGAATGCCGAAGAAGCGGTGCGCATTGCGCGTCTTGGGCGCGCGGCGGGTCTTGGAGATTTTGTGAAACTTGAAGTCCATCCCGACCCTAACTATCTTTTGCCCGATCCCGTTGAAACGCTGAAAGCGGCTGAAATTCTCGCAAAAGAAGGCTTTAAGGTTATGGCTTACATGAATGCAGACCCCGCGCTTTCAATGCGCTTGCAGGATGCGGGCGTTGCCGCCGTCATGCCTCTTGGTGCGCCAATCGGCACTAACAGGGGTATTGAAACCCGCGCCCAGATTGAAATCATAATAGAGCAGGCAAAAGTCCCCGTCGTTGTTGACGCGGGCATAGGAATGCCGTCACACGCCGCGCTTGCAATGGAAATAGGCGCGGACGCGGTTTTGATAAACACGGCAATCGCAATCGCAAAAAATCCTGCGGAAATGGCTAATGCTTTTGCAAAAGCGGTTGAAGCGGGCAGGAGCGCATATCTTATGGGGGCGTCTTGCGCGGTCTCCTTCAAGGCGTCGGCAACAAGCCCTCTTACTGGTTTTTTGAACGGATAGAATATGGGTTTTTTTGAAGAGTTTGACCCCGCCCAAGCCTTGTCTTTGGCGGAAATTTCAAGAAATTCGACCCGCGCCGACGTCGGGAGGGTTTTGTCGAAGTCGGGCTTGAAAAGTATTGAAGATTTTGCGGTTTTGATTTCTCCTGCCGCAGATTTTTATTTGGAAGACATGGCTCAACGCTCGTCTCTTATAACGGAGCGCAATTTTGGCAAGACAATCAGGATGTTCGTGCCACTTTATGTAAGCAATGTGTGCGTGAATAATTGCAGGTACTGCGGCTTTGCCAAGCGCAACAATATCGAACGCAAAACCCTGACGTTGGAAGAAGTCAGGGCGGAGGTTGACGCGACTTACAAAATGGGGTTTCGCTCAATTTTGCTTGTTGCGGGAGAAAGCCCCAAGCTCGTGAACTTGGGCTATATGGACGAGTGTATAAAAATCGCGGCTAAAAGATTTCCGTCCATTTCAGTAGAAATTGCGCCGTCTCCTGTTTCGGTTTACAAAAGTTTTGTCAAAAACGGCTGCGAGGGGCTTACTGTATTTCAGGAAACTTTCGACAGCGAAGTTTACAAATACATGCATCCGTCGGGTCCGAAATCCAACTTCAAGTGGCGTCTTGGAACTCCCGAACGCGCCCTCGAAGCGGGAATGCGCGTAGCGGGGCTTGGCGCGCTTTTCGGATTGAACGACTGGCGGTATGAAATTATTTCATGCGCAATTCATGCAAAATATCTTTACAGGAATTTTTACAGGGCAAGGATAGGCATAAGCCTGCCGCGAATGAGGCCCGCCGCGAGCGGCTTTCAGCCAAATCCCGAATTTGTGCCGACAGACAGGGAGCTTGTGAAAATCATTTGCGCTTTAAGAATTGTTTTCGAGCATCTTGCAATCACCGTTTCCACAAGGGAGCCGCGCTATTTGCGCGACGGCCTCGTAGGTCTTGGCGTAACTCAGATGAGCGCGGCAAGTTCTACGCGCCCTGGCGGATACGCCGAACATGAAACGGCGGAAGGGCAGTTTGACATCGATGATGACAGGTCTGTCGAAGAGTTTGCAAATATGATAGTTTCAAAAGGTTACGAGCCTGTTTGGAAAGACTTTGATTTGGGCTTTATCGAACAACAATCTTGACGGATTGCGGTTTTTTTGCGATTTTTACAATACCGCGGAATGATTTATACAGATTTAAACAAAGGTGTGGATGTAGGCTCGAGCGCGCATTTGATAGAGCTTGACGGCATACGCGTGCTTGCAGACTGCGGAATGCACCCGAAAAAAGTCGGCATTGAGGCGTTGCCCGATTTGAACGCGGTATTGGACGACACTTTGGATTTTATCGCTATTTCCCATGCGCATCTCGACCATGTCGGAGCTTTGCCGATAATTTCGCGAAGGCAGAATTTCGCCTCAATTCTTGCAAGCGAGGTTACTTCCGACCTGTCTTTGAGAATGCTTCGCAATTCGCGCAATGTTATGGTTCGCCAGCGTGAAGAGCTTGGCATTGCGGAGTATCCCCTGTATTCTTTTGAGGACATCGACGCGCTTCGCCCAAAAATTCTGCCATTTGGCTTTAACCGCCCACGGGCGTTTGAAGTCGAAGGCAAGAGGGTTGAAGTCGAATTTTTCCAGTCGGGGCATATTCCTGGGGCTTCGGCGATTTCTTTCAGGACTTCAAAGCAGTCTGTTCTTTATACGGGCGACATTTCTTTTAACGCCTCCCAGCTAATAAAGGGTGCAAACATTCCAACTCGGAAGTATGACGTTTTAATAATGGAAACCACGAGGGGCGAGCGCGAAAGAAGCGAAAGCTATCAGGACGAGTGCGCGAGGTTTATCGAAAGTGTTGGCAGGGTTTTGCGCGATGGTGGCAGCGTTCTTGTGCCCGCGTTTGCGCTTGGCAGAATGCAGGAAATTTTGCAGCTTGTAAAAAACGGCAGAAAAAGCGGGCTTATTCCCTCTGAATTTCCCGTATTCGCGGCGGGACTTGGCATAGACATTTCTGAATACATGCTAAGGCAGTCCCGAAAGAACGCCGGGGTAAGTTTCGACAAAACCGCTTACGAGTTGATTCAGCCGTTCAGGGATGAAATCGTGCCCGCGAAAGATTTTTCCCAAAAGGGAATTTATGTTTTCGGAAGCGGAATGATGGTTGAAAACACTCCGAGTTACGCTGCCGCGGCGGCTATCATGGACCATCAGGAAAATGCCATCTTTTTTGTAGGATACTGCGATCCCGACACTCCCGGGGGAAGGCTTTTGAAGAAGGCTAAGGGCGATGAAACATTCGTATTCCAAAATTTGGGCTATATTGCGCGCGTAAACTGCAAGGTTGACAAATTCGATTTAAGCTCGCACGCCGATAGGGGCGAACTCATTGACTTTGCACTGAGGTGCGATCCGCGCGTAATCGTTTTGACCCACGGTTCAGAGGAATCGAGAAACTGGTTTATGGACGAGCTTCTCGACATCGCCCCGCATATCGGTGTTGAAATAGCATCTCCCTCGGTTTCCGTGGAACTTTGACAAAAAGTCTTTCATCTTGACTTGACTTAGCGTTCTGCCATTATCGGTCTTTAACAATCGGGTTGGAAAACAGTCCCACGATTGTTGTTTAAACATGAATAAGAAAGCAAAAATACTCGTAGCAGATCCCATATCCCCCAAAGGTGTGGAATTATTGAAACAGCAGGGCTTGGACGTTGTCGAAGCCTATGGCTCGACTCCGGAACAGGTCAAGGAGCTTATAGCTGACGCGGAAGGCGTCATTGTCCGCTCCGAAACCAAAATAACTTCAGACGTCCTGTCTTGCGCAAAAAAGCTTAAGGCTGTCGGCAGGGCAGGGGTTGGCGTTGACAACATCGATATTCCCTCCGCGACAGAAAAGGGCGTTGTTGTGATGAATACCCCCACGGGCAACACCATCGCGACTGCCGAACTCACATTCACGCACATTATGTGCGGCACGCGTCCCATCGTGCAGGCAAACAACTCAATACGCGAAGGCAAGTGGGACAGAAAAACTTTCAAGGGCAGCGAGCTTTTCCACAAGACTTTGTTTATCTTGGGCATGGGCAGAATCGGCTCTGAAATCGCAAAGCGCGCACAGGCGTTCCAAATGACGGTTTTGGCTTACGACCCCTTCCTCACCGAAGCCCGCGCCAAGAGCTTGGGCGTTGAGCTTATCGCAAATCTTGAAGACGGCTTGCCGAGGGCTGACTACATCACGGTTCATATGCCTTTGACGCCCGCCACAAAATACATGCTCGACGAAAAGGCTTTCGACAAAATGAAAAAAGGCGTCCGCGTGTTCAACTGCGCCCGCGGCGGCATCATCAAGGAAGCCGCGCTTGTTGAAGCTCTTAAATCCGGCAAAGTTGCGGCGGCAGGATTGGACGTTTACGAATCCGAACCGTTTGCAAAAGACAGCCCTCTTCGCGAATTTCCGAATGTTGTGTTTACTCCGCACTTGGGCGCGTCAACAAAGGAAGCGCAGGAAGCGTGCGGCATAGAAGTTGCCGAACTCATTGCCGCCGCGGTTAAAGACGGCATAATCCGCAACGCGGTGAATGCTCCGAGCGTCAATGCCGAAACATTGGCGGCAGTAAAGCCGTATGTAGGACTTTGCGAAAAGCTTGGCACTTTAATCCAGCAAATATCTGCAAACAAGGTTCAAAAGCTCAAAGTCTCCTTCTACGGAAAGTTGAGCCAGCTCGACAACAAGCTTTTGATGCTCGCTCTCCAAAAGGGTTATTTGAAACTCGTGTGCGACAACGCAAATGACGTCAACGCTCCGAGCAAGCTCAAGCACTTGGGCATCGAATTTGAAGCGGTAAATTCTTCCGCGGAATCCGACTATTCTGAACTCGTTGTGGTTGAATCAGTTTGCGAAAAGGGCGAGGTACGCTCTGTTGCGGGCACCGTAATGGGCAAGGGTCTTATGCCGCGCGTTGTTAAAATCGACGGCAACGATGTTGAAATTTCCGCGAAAAATTCCGTGCTTCTTCTCGTCAACAAGGATAAGCCGGGAATGGTTGCGACAATCGCCGCAATCTTGGGCAACAAAAATTACAACATCGCAAATATGACCGTAAGCAGAATCGGCGCGGACGAAGCTTTGAGCGTTTACGAACTCGACGAGCATCCGTCAAGCGAAGTTGTCGCCGAAATCGAAAAGCTCGATTCGGTTGACAGGGTCAAAGTTGTTGATTTTTCATAGTTTTTGATGAATATAGTCGGCATTTTTATTTTCGGGATATTGGGATACCTCTTGGGGGCTATCCCGTTTGCCGTGATTATCGCGCGCTCAAAGGGCGTCGATATTTTCAGCTTCGGCAGCGGCAATCCCGGAGCGACTAACGTGAAGAGAGCCTGCGGAAAATTCGCAGGCAATCTTTGCTTTTTTCTGGACGCCTTAAAGGGATTTTTGGCGGCGATTTTGCCTGTGTGGGTAAGCATGTTCGTCGAGATTTCCGACGTCCAAATTTTGTGTGTTGCGGGACTGCTTGCGGCAATCGCGGGGCACATGTATCCCGTATTTACCAAATTCAGGGGAGGTAAGGGCGTTTCAGTTACCATCGGGGGGCTTGTCGCTTTTATGTGGGCAGCCATTCTGATAGGGCTTATTATTTGGGTTGCGGCTTATTACAGCACGAAATACGTTTCGGTTGCATCTATTTTAATGGCGGCGAGCCTACCCATATCTTCGCCGTTTTTGTACGGCGCGGCGTCAATTCAAACCGCCCTTGCGGTATTTTTGGCGTTTGCTGTGATTTACAAACACAAATCCAACATCCAAAGGCTCTTAAACGGCACGGAGAACAGATTTAAATGAAGTCGAAATATAAAATAGGATTTTTGGGAATGGGCACTGTCGCCCAAGGCGTATGGCGGCATCTTGAAGAAAATCATTCGGAGATGTCCCGAAGGCTTGGCGCGGATTATGAATTGTCCCTTGCCTGCGTTCGCAGCATCGCAAAGAAGCGCGGGGTGGATATTCCCGCCGAAAAGCTCACCGAAAATCCCGACGACGTGGTTTTAAATCCCGAAATAGACATCGTTTGCGAGCTTATGGGCGGAGTGGACGAAGCTTTCAAGCTCGTAAAAAAGGCGATTGAGCTTGGCAAAATCGTGATTACCGCAAATAAGGCAATGCTCTGCGAAAAGGGCGCGGAAATTTTTGGGCTTCTTGCGAAAAATCCCAAATCGCAAATATTTTTCGAGGCGAGCGTGGCGGGCGGGATACCAATAATAAAGTCTTTGCGCGAAGGTTTGGTCGCCAATAATTTTTCTTTGATTTACGGAATTTTAAACGGCACTTGCAACTACATCTTAACCCGAATGGAGCGCGAAAACGCCTCTTACGACGCAGTTCTTGCCGATGCCCGCAGGTTAGGATACGTTGAAGCCGACGAATCTTTGGACATCGACGGCATAGACTCCGCGCACAAGGCGGCAGTTTTGGCTTATTTGGCTTACGGCAGATGGGTTAAGCTTTCCGAAATGATTGTAACCGGCATACGCGACATCCGCTTGGAAGATATGATTTGGGCGCGCGAATTTAATTACAGAATAAAGCTTTTGGCGTCCATAAAAAGCGATACTGCCGCAAAGAAAATTTCAGTCGCGGTTTATCCCGCGTTGCTTTCGCTTTCGGACGTCGTTGCGAACGTAAACGAAGTGTTTAACGCCGTCGCGCTCGAAGGCGATCTTGTCGGGCGTACCGTGCATATCGGAAGGGGCGCGGGGCAGAACGCCACCGCAAGCGCAGTTATTTCCGACATAGCTGACGCTTTCAAGGCTCTTAATTCCAATTCCCAATACGTCCCGCACTCTGTGCAAAACGGCGTTGAAATGATGCCTTTAAAGGACATAGAAAGCTCGTTTTATATTCGCTTGGCAGTAAAAGACGCGACAGGCACCCTCGCAAAAATCGCGTCAATATTCGCCTCATGCAACGTCTCGATAGAGCTCTTGGAGCAAAAGAAGCACGAGAATGCGGACGAAGCCTGGCTTATACTCACAACCCATAAAACAAGCGAATTTGCCATACAGCAGGCGTGCTCGGCGTTGGAGTCTTCCGAACAAGTTTTGGAAAAGCCTTTTGTTTTGAGAATTTTTGAAAATTCTCCCTCTTGATTTTTTTTCAGCCCCTATAGTTCAATGGATAGAACGAAGGTTTCCGGAGCCTTTGATTTGGGTTCGACTCCCAATGGGGGCGCGTTTTTAACCGCCACTTGCATTTTGCAAGCGGCGGTTTTTGCATTCATAGAATGCCTGCAATTTTTTCTTTTGTAAAATTGAAGTAGAGAAATTTTGCATTCGCTAAGAGGTAGTAATTAAAAAGTTATCTTCCGAAGAACTCTTTGGCGTCGGGTTTGGAGATGTTTTGCATAGCGGCTTGTTCACGGACGCCGATATTGAATCCGCCGACAAGGCTTCGCTTTTGAGCCTGCCGATAAGTAAAAAGATAACAGTCGGAGAGGAAACGCTGATGCTTTTCGACAAGAAGAACTTTGCAATGGGTGAAGTTTCGGGGACATGCAAGAGCAACAAGAACGGCACGGGAGTGCTGACGCTCAATTATAAAGACGGAAGCGACAAATGCACCGCGGAAATCTCAATGCTTGCCCTTTCGGAAAACTCGGGAGTTGCGGTTGTTTCAATAAATTGGAACGAGGGCAAGGATAATTTCATAAGCTCTTCCTTCGAGAAATTTAAAATCGAAAAGTAGCAGAAAATACCAATCGGAATTTTAAAAATCCAATAAGGCAAAAGCGGCGCAAGGGGAAAATTCCCTTTGTGCCGCTTTGTGTCGTCGGGAAAAATATTGTTTAATTTATTATTTTAAGCCCTAAGTTTAGCCAGAGGGGGAGGGTTATCAGGCTTATGGCGCAGGTTGCGATTGTAATTTGAACTGATATGTGCGGATGTCCGCCAAAATGTTTGGCTAACACTGCCGACATCACTCCGCTTGGTGCGAGCGACTGCATTAAAATCAGCATTTTTAGCGGATTTGAAAGCGGCAGGAATGTCAGCGACAAAACAAGCATTGCGGGAAGGATAAGCATTCTTAACGTCGTTCCCGCAAGCACGATTTTCCATGCTATTTTCTTCAAGTCGAGCATATCGACTATAAGCGTTCCAAATAGCATGAGGTTGACGGGAATTGCCACGCCGCCCATTAGTTTTAGAAAAATTTTTACTGAATCTCCTATATATTTATCAAGTCCTGTCCACATCAGAAAAAGGCCCAAAAAAACCGCCCACACGGGGCCTTTTTTCAAGAAATCGAACGACATTTTTTTTGCGTTTGAAATCATCAGAAAGCCGACCGACCAAAATATCAAGTCGCAGCCTACGTTAAACGTCAGAACAAGCCCCGTAAATTCGGAATTCGGCATTAAAATGGCAACGAGCGCGATTATGAAGAAGCCGTAGTTTTGCACGCCTGCCGTGACCACGAATGTCCTCAGCCCGTCGCCGACTTTAAGTCTTAGAATTTTGCCGCCAATCCAAGAAACAAAGATGCTTATGGCGGTTATCGCCATGCCGAGTACGATTGTGGAAATCGAAAAAGACACGCTTCTTAGTTTGTCGTTTTCAAGCAAGTTATAGAGTATGAAGCAGGGCAGGGTAAGCTCCACTGCGACTTTCATTAAAGTAGAGTCGCCAGCGGGTGCAATCCAGCCGACTTTTCTTGCGAAGCTTCCCGACGCTATGATTGCGTATATCGGCAATACCGCCAACATTGATGCTGTAAAAGATAGCTCGTTCATAATAAATAACGCGCCGTTTTTATTTGGCGCGCCGAATTTTAATAGTATTTTATGTATGCCTTGTCGCGCAGGCGTTTCAGCCATTTGCGGTATTCTATGCGCGCATTTTCCGAAGATATTGCGTATTCTATTTGTTCGCGAACTTCGTCGATGGGCGTTATGCCTTCGGCTTTTTTGTCGTTTACTTTTAGGATGTAGGCGTAGTTTGCGATGTTTATTACTTCGCTTGTCGCGCCTTTTTCAAGCGAGAATACGGCTTTGTCCAAAATCGGGTTTAGCTGGCCTTTTTTGTACCAGCCCCATTCGCCGCCCGCGGACGCCTTTTCGTCTTTCGAGTATTTTTTTGCGGCGTCTGAAAAATCAAGCCCGCCCTTTATTTCATCGAGAATTTTTTTCGCTTTTTCCGTCGCGGCTTCCGCAGTGTCTTCCGATATTGTTATTTGGGATATGTTAACCGATTCGGGCGTGTACCACTTGTCTTTGTTTTCGTTGTAAAATTCTATAATTCTCGCGGGGCTGATTTCTGAAAACGTTAGTTTTTGGCGGTTTTCCATAACGCTTACAATCACGTTTTCTTCGACTTCGGTGCGGTACTGTTTCAATGTCTTGTTTTGCGATTTCAGGTATTTTATAAGCTCGGAGCGGTCGCCGTTAAACTTGCGCTTTAAGTCGTCTTCCATAATGCCGTCGAGTTTTGATTCGGGGATTTTCATACCCTGTTTGCGAAAATCTTTGACGATTATGGCTCTATCTATTAAATCCTGCAATATTTCCTGCGAAAGACGCTCTATTTCCGCGTTAAACTCCCTTTCGCTTCTTGCTGTCTGTTGGATTTTCTGGGCGAAGGGGGCGAGGCGTTTTAGGATGTCGTCTCGCGTTATGGTGGTGTCTTCGACGACGGCCACTATTTGGTCGTTGCCCAGTATGAATTTCTGCATGTTGAATTTCGCCTCTTCACCGCTTTGGGCGCGGGCAAATACGGAAATCGACAGCGTTATTGCAAGGAAAAGTCTCTTCATTTTTTGATTGATGGTAATACGTTTTTTAAAAAATTTATTATCTCGGCAAGTCTTGCGGTTGAATTTGATTTCGTCAAGCGCGGAAAGTTTCCGTTTATTCTGACAAACTCTATCATTGCGGGGTTTGCGATGCGCAGTTTTAGCTTTGCGCCCTCTGTCTCGACCCTTGAAATGCCGTTTATTTCGGCATATATACGGATTTTTGCGAGGTCGAAAAGTATTTGGACACTTTTGGGGATTTTCCCGTAGCGGTCGAATATTTCCTTTTCGATGCGCCGTATTTCCTCTTCGCTTGCGCAAAGTTCGAGGCGGCGGTAGGCGTCAACTCTCAGCTGCGCCTGCGGAATGTAGTCTTCGGGAATGTATGCGGGCAGAATTTCAGCTTTGTCTTTCATTATTTGGATTGCTTTCAGCTCCTCAAACATGTTTGAAGCTTTTTCGACGCCCGCGCTTTTTTTGCCTCCCTCTCCAAGTGAAATGAAGTCGAGAGCGACTGTCGCTCTGATGCCCGACGCGCTCTTTTCGCCTTTTAGCCGCGCAATGCTTTGCTTTAAGAGCGAACAATACATGTCAAACCCGACGCCCGCGATGTGTCCGCTTTGCTTTGCGCCCAAGATATTGCCGCAACCCCTTAGCTGCAAGTCGCGCGTTGCAATTCTAAAACCCGCTCCGGGCTTGTTGTATTGGCGGATTGCGCTTAGCCGCTTGTGTGCTTTTTCGACAAGTTTTGCGTGGCGGTGCAAAAGCAGATAGGCGTAGGCTTTTCTCGTAAACCTGCCTACTCTTCCCCTTAGCTGGTAGAGCTGGGCAAGCCCGAATTTGTCCGCGCCCTCGATTATTATCGTGTTGCAGTTTGGAATGTCCAAGCCCGATTCAATGATGGTTGTGCATACCAAAATGTCGAATTTTCCGTCCATGAAGTCTGACATCAGCTTTTCGAGCTCGCGCTCTTTCATTTGCCCGTGGCCTACGCCGATTTTGAGTTTCGGGAACATCTTGCGCAGTTTTTCGGCGGTTTCTTCGATTGTTTTTACGCGGTTATGCAGGTAGAAAATTTGACCCTCGCGCGCGATTTCCCTTTCTATGACGCTTTTTATTAAATCTTCGTCGTATTCTTTTACGAATGTTTCGACGGGGAAGCGGTTTTTTGGCGGGGTCTCCATCAAGCTTATGGTTTTTGCGCCCATCATTGCAAAGTAGAGGGTTCTGGGAATGGGGGTTGCGCTCATTGTAAGCACGTCCACGCCCTCGCGGATTTGCTTTATCTTCTCTTTGTGCTTTACGCCGAAGCGGTGTTCTTCGTCAATTATCAAAAGCCCCAAGTCCTTGAATTTTACGTCGCTTGCAAGGAGGGCGTGGGTTCCCACTATTATGTCGATTTTGCCCGCCGCAAGCTGGGCTTTTATGCGCTCTGTGTCTTTGGGTTTGCGAAATCTTGAAAGCATTTCGACCACAATCGGGAAAGCCGCCATTCTTTCCTTAAAGGTTTTGAAGTGTTGCTGGCATAAAATCGTGGTGGGGCAG
Organism: Intestinicryptomonas porci; assembly: GCF_033971905.1. Classification (NCBI taxonomy): domain Bacteria; kingdom Pseudomonadati; phylum Verrucomicrobiota; class Opitutia; order Opitutales; family Intestinicryptomonadaceae; genus Intestinicryptomonas; species Intestinicryptomonas porci. The sequence goes on along the minus strand of NZ_JALBUT010000007.1, from coordinate 124,200 downwards.
AGCAGAGCCGCCTGCTTCCCCGCAAGGGCGCATTTGAAAGCGGCGCGTATCGCAATTTCGGTTTTCCCGAAGCCGACGTCGGCGCAGACGAGCCTGTCCATCGGGGAGTCCGACTGCATGTCGGCCTTTACTTCTTTTATTGTGCGCAGTTGGTCGGGCGTTTCTGTAAAGGGGAAAGAGTCTTCAAAGGCGTCCTGCCAGTCTCCGTCTTCGGGGAATGCGTAGCCTTTTGATATTTCGCGCTTCGACTGCAAGTCGAGAAGCTCCGCGGCGTAGTCGAGCGCGGCGGTTTCGGCGGCGGTTCTGACTTTTATCCATGCGCGGGAATCGAGCTTGGAAAGCTTGGGCGTGCGCTTGTCAAGACCTATGTATCTGCTTATTAAATGCGACTTGTGAAGAGGGAGATATAGATGCGCGTTGTCTTCAAATTCAAGTTTCAGGACTTCCTGCTTTGCTCCGTTTGTCTCGATTTGCACGATGCCCTGGTAGCGGCAGATGCCGTGCGCGGCGTGAACTATATAATCGCCTTCGCAAAGTTCAGAAAAATCCAAGAGGGCGTCAACTTCGGCGCGGCGCGACAGCATTTTGCGGCGCGGCGAAATGTTTGTTTTTATGCGCCTTCCGAACATTTCAAGAGAACCCGCGCACACTGCGCCCCTCGCGCCTTCGGGCATTCCTTCCCAACCTAAAAATTTTTCGGAATTTTTAAAGTCCGCGACAAATCCCTCGCCGAAGAACGGTTTTATGAAAACGCAATTTTTCGGGAATTTTCCGCATTCTAAAAACATTTCTTTTATGCGCCTTTGCTCGCCGTCTCCCTCTGCTTCCATAAAGAGCGCATACCCGTTTTCGGACCACTTCAAAAGCTGTTTTATGAAATTTTTGCGAAGCTCGTTTTCGGACTTCATCCTGTCTTCGCCGACACCTTCCGAAAGGGGCAGGGGGCGATATTGCGATATGTCTTCCGTGGCGGTTTTTACGCTTTTTGCGCCTTTTAAAAATTCCGCGCGCTCCTCGAGAGATGAAATCCCTATTAAGGTGTCATTTGCCCTTGAATCGAATACCGTTTGAAAGTTTGCGGACGGATTTTCTATATTTTCGAAAACATTGAACTTTTCGGGATATTCGAGGGCAAGCCTCGACGGCTCAATGAAAATCCACGAAACGGGGCTTTTGTTCAGAAAATCGACCGCAAGTTTTGTGCCGAGGCTTGTCGTGTAGGAGTCTATTTCAATTTCCCCGACTTCGCCGCCGTCGCTTAACTGCGTATCGGGATCGTATGGGCGGATTGAGTCTATTTCGTCCCCGAAAAAATCAATTCTAAACGGCGTGCGCGCAGCTATCGGATAGATGTCAACTATGCCGCCCCTCAGAGCGAACTGCCCGGGGCCTTCGCAGAGGACTTCGTTATAGTAGCCGAAATCGACGAGGCGTTTGCGCAGGTTTTCCATTTCTATCACGGAGCCTTTTTTTAGCTCGAGGCGTTCGGCTTGGGCGGGAGTTTCCGACAAAATAGCGTCGGGGGTTGTGATGATTGCGGTATTCAGACCCGCTGCGGCGGCGTTGAGCGTGCCGACTCTCTCGCAGTAGGCATCAAAGCTGTCGGGGTCTTCGCGTGGGGGGAGTTTGGGCAAAATCCTAAGGTCGTCGGCGCAGTTTTCCATTTTTAAAAAAGCCGACATTTTTGCGAAAAGCCTTTCGCACTCTCCGGATGTCTCGCACAAGATTATTTTTACGCCTGCGGTGCGCGCGCAAATATTGGAAATTGCCGCCGCGAATGCGGATTGCGCCAAATTGGGATAGAAAACAGCCTTTGCGTTCTTATGCGGTTTTACGCTTGTCATGCAAATTTTTCGAGCGCGATTTGCGCCGCTTTTGTTTCCGCCTCTTTTTTGGACGAGGCTGTTGCCGAGCCGTAAACGGCGTCGTCAATCAAAACTTCCATTTCAAACTTTTTGTTGTGGTCGGGGCCCGTCTGGGAGGCGAGGCGATATTTCACCGTCATAGACTTCTTTGCGGCAAGCTCTTGGAGTTTGCCTTTCGGGTTTTGCGTAGTGACCATTTCACCGACATCCAAAGTTTCCGCTTCGTACCATGAGAGCACAATGCGCTTGGTTTGCTCAAAGCCCGCATCCAAATAAATTGCGCCCACCACCGACTCAAAGGCGTCCTCTTTTGCCGATGATACTTCGCGCAGGTGCGCGAGCTTTTTGGGCAAAATCAAATTTTCGGGGATTGACAGGCCCTCTGCAAGCTTAGCCAAGAACTTGCCGTGCGTCATTGCAATTCTTGCGCGGGTTAAATCGCCTTCCTGCTTGTCGTCCAAGTTGTGGTAAACCAAGTCGCTTATGATTGTCTGCAAAACAGCATCTCCCAAAAATTCGAGCCTCTGGTTTGAGAGTATGCGCGAATGCGCCGAATTTACCGAGCTGGGGTGTGTCAGGGCGAGCTTTAAAAGCGATTTGTCGTTAAAGATGTAGCCTATGTTTTTTTCAAGAGACGAAAACTGCTCGATTGCTTTTTGCGATAAAATCTTTTTGCGTTTTTTCAGCCCCTTGCGGACTGCGCGGCGTTTCATCAGCCCTTTTATGTAGCCTCTGAGCGTAATCATTTTTTTAGGGCGAAGCGGTTTATTATCTCCTTTGCAAGCTTGTCGTATGCAAAAGAGCCTTCGTTAAAGCGGGCGTGCTCGAAAATGGTTCTGCCGAAGCTCGGGGCTTCCGCGAGCCTTACCGTGCGCGGAATCATTGTTTTAAACACATAGTCGCCAAGGTGGGCGCGCACTTCGTTTACAACCTGCTTTGAAAGGTTTGTGCGCGAGTCGTACATGGTCATTACCACGCCGCCAAGCTGAAGGGAATCTGAAACACCCGCGTTTTGGAGCTGTTCGACAACCCCCAAAATCTGCCCCAATCCTTCCATTGCCAAATATTCGCATTGAAGCGCAATCAAAAGATAGTCGGAGGCGGCGAGGGAGTTCATTGAAAGAAGCCCGAGCGACGGCGGGGCGTCGATTATTATGGCGTCGTACTCTTCTGAATTTTTGAGCGGTTCAAGGCATTCCTTGAGCCTTAAAAGATAGTTTTCGCTGCCCGAAAGCTCGACTTCTATTGCGGAAATATCGACTTCTGACGGGATTATCGAAAGCCTGTCGCGCCCGGTTGGCAGAACTTTATCGTTTGCGGAGCCTTCTCCGCACATGACTTTGTAAAGACTCGCCCCCTGTTTTTTTTCTATGCCGAGCGCGCTTGTCGCGCTTGCCTGCTGGTCCATGTCAACAAGAAGAGTCCTGATTTTTCTGCGCGCGAGTGCGGCGGACAAGTTTACTGCTGTCGTGGTCTTGCCAACGCCGCCTTTTTGGTTTGCTATTGAAAATATTTTTGCGGGCATAGTCTGCTTTATTTTAAGTTTGTCTTAATCTTTCAAGTAAAGATTGTATTTCCGCGTTTGTAAAATCTTTTATTAAAAAAAAAGAGCTTTTCGCCGACCGGGTTGTTTCGATTTTTTATATAACTTGACTTTTTGGCGAAATCGGGCAAATTTTTACGGTTAAAACATAAAAAACGCGGAAGTTTTACGATTTTCCGCCCGAAAGGAATTTTTAGAAAGTCAGTATGGCAAAGGTAGATTTGGAATTGGTAAAAATGGTGCTTCAGCGCGCTAAAATAGACACGCTTGACATCGCCAAAATCATAGAGGACATCAATATGGAGACAAAGCTTGCGGAGGAGTCCAAAGGCGAAAAAGAGCCTCCTGTAAAAAAGCAGTTTGTGTTCCTTTTGAGCGACCCTTACGGCAAGTTCAAGGGTGATACCGACTTCACGGGGTGGGTTGTGCAAATTCCCGAAGACGACAATCCCGCAACCGCGCTTGAAAAGCTCCATCTTGGCGCGTACGACTTCAACCGTTCGATAAAGGGCAGACGTTATCCCGTGCGCACCGTCGCCGAAGCCTGCGAGTTCGGTTCTGCAAAGATTTTCAAGGAGCAGAAAATTTGGATAAAGAGCAAGGAACCCGTTTTGGTCGTTCCAACAAACAACAAAATTCCAACAGAGTAAATTCAGGAAATTCTTATGCAGATGCGCGTCACACAGTACGGAGAGCCTGTCTTGAAGCAGAAGGCGGAAGACATCGACATATTTAACGATGAGCTTGAAACGCTCGCAAACGATATGTTTGAGACGATGTGCGAGGCAAACGGCATAGGGCTTGCCGCTCCGCAGGTCGGCATATCTAAAAGAATGTTTGTAATCGACATGCGCCGCAGAGTCGATACGGATAGCGAATGCAATTTCACTCTCGACGGGCGATATGTTCCTCTTGAGCTTGCAATGCCGCTTGTTGCCGTAAATCCTGAAGTTGAAAACGCGGGCATGTATGTTGAAACCGCGGAGGAGGGTTGCCTTTCCTTCCCCGGGATTTATGCTGAAGTAGAGCGTTTTTACAAGGTGAGGCTGACTTACAACGACTTGCGCGGATTGCGGCATGAAATCGTTTGCGACGGGCTTTTTGCGCGCTGTATCCAGCACGAAAACGACCATTTGGACGGCGTCACTTTTGTTGACAGACTCTCTTCCAAACAGCTTTTGAAAATATCGTCCAAGCTCAAAAAAATAAAGCGTTCTTCGCGCGACTTCTTGAAGGGGCAGAAATGAGCGCGCCCGAAACCGAGCCGCAAGTGCGCCTTTACGTTCACCCCGAGGGCGCGGAACCTGTCAGGGCAGACAAGGCTGTTTCCGCATTTTTTGCGGGGGAATTTTCGCGTTCGAGGCTCGAAGAAAGCTTTAAGGGTGGCAATGTGAAAATATCGGGCGAGGCAATTCCCAAAAAGCGGATATTGGAGGCGGGGGACGTTGTTGAAATTGTCCTTCCCGAAATTCCGCCCGCAGAGGTAAAACCCGTTGAAATACCCGTTGAAATTTTGTACGAGGACGAAGATGTTGTTGTGGTGAACAAGCCCGCGGGAATGACAGTCCACCCCGGAAGCGGAACGGGAGAGGACACTTTGTGCCATGCGATGATGCACCACTGCAAGTCAAAACTCAGCATGGCGGGAGGCGCGATGCGCCCCGGTATTGTCCACAGGCTCGACAAGGAAACTTCGGGCGTCATGATTATGGCCAAGACCGACAGGGCTTATTACAGCCTTGTCAAAATGTTTTCGGAGCGCGATATGGAAAAAACCTATGTCGCGCTTGTATGCGGTGTTCCGTCGGTTCGCACGGGGTCTATACAAAAGGCGATTGCAAGGCATCCCGACTTCCGCACCAAGATGTGCGTTTGCGACGATTTATCGGGCAGGGACGCGCATACCGACTGGGAAATGCTCGAAAGCTTCGGAAGCGACGCGGCTCTTTTGAAATGCCGAATTTTTACGGGCAGGACGCATCCAATCCGCGTCCATCTCTCTTCAATCGGATTTCCCATACTCGGAGATTACACTTACAATTTCCAAAAGAACAAAATGAAGAAAATCGAGCCGCCGCAGAGGGTTATGCTTCACGCCTATTCGCTTAAAATGGCGCATCCTGTAAATCCCGAAAAGCAGATTGATGTTTCAGCAAAGCCGCCGAGCGACTTCCTAAACCTCATAAAAGTTTTGAGGGAAACCGCCAACCTTTAAAAAATCTAATAACATGGAAAACAAGACTCATATCGAAACGCTTGCCGTACAGGCGGGCTACGAACCGAAAAACGGCGAGCCGCGCGTATTGCCGATTTGCCAAAGCACGACTTTCAGATACACTTCATGCGAAGAGCTTGCAAAGCTGTTCGACCTTGACGAAAGCGGCTACTTTTACACACGGCTTGGAAATCCGACAATCGACGCGCTTGAGCGCAAGTTTGCGGCTCTTGAAGGCGGAATAGGTGCGATTGCGTTTTCGAGCGGACAGGCGGCTTCGACGGCTCTTATTTTTAATTTGTGCAATGCGGGCGACCACATCTTGAGCGCATCGACAATTTACGGAGGAACTTACAACTTGTTTGCGCACACCGTAAAAAAGCTCGGCGTCGAAGTTACTTTTGTTGACCCCAAGGCAAGCGCAGATGAAATACGTTCAAAAGTTCGCCCGAACACAAAATTTATTTTTGGCGAAACTTTGTCAAACCCGAGCGTCAAAGTTTTGGATTTTGAAAAGTTTGCGAATGTCGCAAGGGAATTTAACATTCCGTTTGCCGTTGACAATACTTTCCCGACACCCGCATTATGCAGACCTTTTGACTTCGGGGCGAATTTGGTAATCCACAGCCTTTCAAAGTATGCCGACGGGCATGCCTCTGCAATGGGCGGAATTATCGTTGACAAGGGAGACTTCAATTACGACAACCCTAAATTCCCCGATTTTTGCACGCCTGATGAAAGCTATCACGGCATGGTTTACGCCAAGAAGTTTGGCAAATTCGCGTTTTTGGTCAAGGCGCGCACGCACATAATGCGCGATACGGGCGCGATTTTGTCGCCGCAAAACGCGTTCTTGATAAACATGAATTTGGAGACGCTTCCGCTTCGCATGGAGCGTCACAGCTCCAACGCCTTGAAGCTTGCCGAGTTTTTGGAAAACCACCCGAAAGTTTCGTGGGTCGAGTATCCTGGGCTTAAATCCTCTCCCGAAAAGCCTTATGCCGACAAATACTTAAAGGCTTGCAGCGGCGTTTTGACTTTCGGTCCGAAGGGCGGGGCGCATGAGGCGGAAAAGTTCATGAATTCCTTGAAGCTTGCGGCGCAAGTCATACACGTTGCGGATTCGCGCACGAGCGTTTTGCATCCCGCAAGCACAACGCACCGCCAGCTTTCGGAAGAAGCACAGAGAGAAACGGGCATTCTTCCCGAGCTAATCAGGGTTAGCGTCGGCATCGAGCATATAGACGACATTATTGTTGATTTCAAACAGGCTCTTGAAAAATAAATTTGCAAAACTGCGGGCTTTCCGTCCGCAGTTTTTTTGCGCCCGTTCGGATTTTTTTTGACAAAATATTTGCGCAGGTTCAATATTCTTTAAAATAGCAGTATATGGCATCCGTAAAATTTTTAAATTCTTTCAAGTGGTTCCGCAAGGATCTCACAAACATTAAAGATTTAGAGCTTTGGGAAATCGAAGAGATTATGGCTCTTGCCAAAGTTTTTAAGGAAAGCATTGTAAACAAGCTCGGCAAGCTTCCCTGCCAGCGCGGAAAAACCATAGTGAATTTGTTTTTGGAGCCGAGCACGCGCACGCGCAACGCCTTTGAAATGTCGGCTTATCGGCTTGGGGCTGATGTATTGTCGGTAAATTCGTCCGCCTCTTCCATAACAAAGGGCGAGACGTTGAAAGACACCGCAAAAAATCTCGAGGCAATCACCGCCGACATGATTATCATACGCCACTCCGCCGCGGGAGCCGCAAAGTATCTTGCGGAGCGTCTGCGCATTCCCGTCATAAACGCGGGCGACGGGGCGCATGCCCACCCGACGCAGGCTCTCCTCGATTCTTTTACCCTGCGCGAAAAATTCGGCGACGATTTGAGGGGCAAGAAAGTTACGATTTTGGGGGACATTCTTTTCAGCAGGGTCGCGCGCTCAAACATATACTGCCTCAAAAAGCAGGGAGTGGATGTCGTTTTGTCGGGGCCTTCAACTTTGGTTCCGCGCGAATTTGAAAAGATGGGCGTTAAAGTCTGCCACGATTTGAAAGATGCGGTGAAAGATGCGGACGCTGTCATGCTTTTGAGAATACAGCACGAACGCCAGAGCGCAAACTACTTCCCTTCGATATCCGAGTATGCCAATGTTTTTGGTCTTAACAGGCTGCGCGAGGGCTTCCTTAAAAAAGACGCAATAATAATGCACCCGGGGCCTATAAACAGGGGAGTTGAAGTTGACACCTACCTTGCGGATTCCCCGCGTTCGGTTATTTTAAGCCAGGTTACAAACGGCGTTGCAGTCAGAATGGCGGCAATTCATCTTTGCCTGTGCGCGGCGTCAAAAATCAAATAGAAAGCGGCTTTTCATGAAAAATTTTACAATAAAAAACGCCAGAGTGGTGGATCCCGCAAACAATGTCGATAAAATTGCGGACGTGCATGTTTCAAACGGAAAGTTCGTTTCGCAATCTCCCGACGGCGCGGAAGCAATCGACGCAAACGGAATGCTTTTAATCCCCGGGATTGTGGATATTCACGCGCATTTGCGCGAGCCTGGGCAAACCTCAAAAGAAACCATAAGGACGGGGACAAGCGCGGCGGCGGCGGGCGGAATTACGAGCGTTGTCGCAATGCCCAATACCGTTCCCGCGGTTGACAACACCGCAACAGTAAAGCTGGTTGACGAGCTTATAAAGCAGAATGCGGTCGTAAAAGTTTACCAGACGGGCTGTATCACAGAGGGCAGGGCGGGGCAAAAGCTTGCACCGATAGGCTCTTTGAAAAATGCAGGCGTTGTTGCGATTACCGACGACGGCGGTTGCGTTCAAAACAACGAGCTTATGCTTAACGCCTTGCAGTATGCCGACATGTTCGGGCTTTTGGTCATGGACCACTGCCAAGAGGCTACGCTGACCGCGAAAGGGCAGGTTCACGAGGGCGAATGGTCTTACAAGCTCGGTCTTGCGGGCTGGCCGTCTGCGGGTGAGGATTTGATTGTGTCAAGAGACGTTATTCTTTCGCACTACACGGGGGCAAGGGTTCATTTGCAGCACCTTTCAAGCGGATATTCCATCGATATTGTCCGCAGGGCAAAGGCTCGCGGAATAAAGGTTTCAGCCGAAGCCACTCCGCACCACATCGCCTTGACCGCCGCCGCCTGCGACGGCTTTAACACCAACGCCAAGATGAATCCGCCGCTTAGGGACGAAAGCGACAGGCTCTCCATCATAAAAGGTCTTTGCGACGGCACAATAGACGTCATAGCGACAGACCATGCCCCGCACTCTGTAAACGACAAGGATAAGGAGTTCGATTACGCGGCTTTTGGAATCATAGGCTTTGAAACGTCTTTCAGTGTGTGCTATGAAGCTTTGGTAAAAAGCGGTCTAATGCCTCTTGAAAAGCTTGTAGCCCTCATGACGTGCAATCCCGCAAAGCTTTTGAATTTGGACGCAGGAACATTGTCGTGTGGCGCTCCCGCCGACTTTGCGCTGATTGACTTGGACGCGGAATATGTTTACGAAAAAACGTTCTCGCGCTCGTCAAATTCTCCGTGGCTTGGCAAGAAGCTTTGCGCAAAGGTCATGCAGACTTTCGTAAACGGGCGCAGGGTCTATACCGCTGAAAACGGCGTGGAAGTTTAAGAGCCTTATGGACTTGGTTTTTCTGCTTGTTCCCGTTCTGTTTTTTCTTGCCTGGGTTGTATTCGGTTTTGAAATTCTTTCAAAACTTTGCAAAAAATTGAAAAAGCCCGAAAGGGAAGTCGGCTTTGCCATTACGCTTGCCGACTTCTTTCTAATATCGTTTTTGATTTCCATGTCGGTTTTGTTCGGTTCGTCGATTGGAAACAGAGTGGCGGAAGTCCTTACCGAAAACGAGTCGGAGCAGGTTTTCATAAGCATGGGGGTATTGCACTTCATTGTAGTGGGGGCGGTTTTTTTGTTCTTAAAAAAGAGCGATTCAAAGCCAAGGCTTTTTTGGGAAAAATCTGCGGGCTTTCTTAAAATCGCGCTTGGAAGCGCGGGATATTTTTTCGGCCTTTTTTCCTTAATTGCGCTTGTTTCTCTGTTTTGGAATGTCGCCTTGACTGTTTGGGGCGTCGAAATCGAGCCTCAGGAGGTTGTGGAGTATTTCAGGGATGTGGATGGCGGCATGAAGTTTTTTGCGCTGTTTTCCGTGATGTTTCTTGCGCCTGTTTCCGAGGAATTGGTTTTCAGGGGAGTTATGTACGGGGGATTAAAAAATAGGCTTGGGGCGGTTTTTTCGGCGGTCATTGTCAGCGTTTTGTTTGCTGCCGTACATTTCAGCCTGCCCGCATTTATGCCTATATTCGTTTTAAGCCTGCTATTGATTGCGGTTTATGAACGCTACGGGGATTTACGCGCCTCCATGGTTGTCCATTCTCTTTTTAATTCTTTGATGTCGCTTTTAATGTTGGTTGACGAAAATTTTATAAATGTCTGAATGTTTTGCTCGTGAATTTTCAAAATCGGTGGGCTCGCTTTCTGAAAAGGAGCTCATAAGGCGTTTTTGCGGCGCGTTGAAGCCCTGCATGCCGCCTTCTCCCGAAGGCGCGGGCGATGACTGCGCGGTTTTGCCAAAAGGCAATTTTCCTTTGGAAAACATTTTGTCAACGAGTGATGCAGTGATTTTGGGGCGGCATTTCTCGCCCGAAACTTCCGCTTTTGACGCCGGCAGAAAACTTCTTAATAGAAATGCAAGCGACATCGCCTCAATGGGGGGCGTTCCCGTTTATGCGATGACTTCTTCAATAATATCGCCAAAAATTTCGATAGAATGGATTGAAGAATTTGCGCGCGGGCTGAAATTCGCGGCTCAAAAAATCGGAGTAAAGTTTGTGGGCGGAGACGTGGCAAGGGGGGACGGCGGATTTTTTTCAATGCACCTTACTCTTTTGGGGGCTGTTCAAAAGCCTCTTTTGCGCAGTGGCGCAAAGTGTGGCGACAGGATTTTTGTGACGGGCGCGCTCGGGGCGAGTTTTGAAAGCGGGCGTCATTTGACTTTTGAGCCGCGCTTAAAGGAAGGCTTGTTTTTGGCAAAGTGCGCAAATGTCTCGGCTTGCACCGATTTAAGCGACGGTCTTGCAAGCGACATTTTCGACATATTGGCTGATGGCGAGAGCGCGGAGATTTTTGCGGATAAAATTCCCGTATTCGATTTCGTCGGCAATTCTCTAAAAAAATCTTTGTGCGATGGGGAAGACTACGAGCTTCTTTTTACCATGTCCGATATGTCTGATTTTGAGGTGGACGCTTTCATCAGCAAATTCAAGGCGGCAACTTCGACTGAAATTACGGAAATCGGTAGAATAGTTTCGTCAGTCGGAGAAAAATCCAAGCTGTATTTGATTGACGCTTGGGGCGTAAAAACCGAGTTCAAAGATGAGGGATTCAGCCATTTTTAAGGCGTTAAAAAAAAGCGCATTGTTTTTCAATGCGCTTTTAAATTGTTTTTATTTATCTTGTTTTTCTAATGTCTTCAAAGTCGAAGCGTTTAAATTGATTTTTCTTTAAGACTGATTTTAAAGAATCAATCATTGCATTGCGGAACTTTAATTGAAATTCAAATTCCGATTTCAAAACGGGGCTTATTTCTGAAATATTCACTTTGCGAATATCTCTTCCCATGATATTGATTGTTTCGGATATCATGTTCTTTATGTTCTTTTCCAAAGAAGGCTCGTTTTGTATTTCTTCTTTAAATATTTTTGAATATTTATTTGTAATATTGTTGAAGACTTCAAGATTTGCAAGGTCTTTTAAGTTGTTTACAAGAAAGAATGAAAGGAAAGAATTGTTGTTGTCGGAAATCTTCTTTAAAAGTGCGACTTCTTCCGCAAATTTTGCCTGGTCTATTTTTTGCCAGCCCGAATTATCGTCCACTCTTGAAACGTAAACCTTTTCGGTTTTATTCTGCATTCCTCTGCTAAAGTGTTTCGTTTGTGTTTTGTTTGAGAAGTCGGGGAAAGCCAAATCTTTTTCTTCTGTTATGCAGATACCAAGTATTTGGGCGTTTCCTTTTTCATCGAACAAGAAAAGCCCTGTGCCTTGTTTTGTTCCGCTTAACAATTTTCGGCTCAAATTCAAAGAGTTATTTTTTAATGAAACAACTGAGTTTGACCTTAAATTAATTGAATTGTCTTGGACCAAGAAAAGAAAAGCTGTCTTTTCTATTGATTTTTTCAATTCTTCGGTTGACGCCATTGGAATAGGCTTCATTCCGTTTGGCATGGATTTTACCACTGCAATTGCATATGGAGCGTTTTTCGCAACCAAAACATCGGAGTACGAAACAGGTTCGTCAACGCTGTTTACAATCAGCATGCCGTTTGCATCATAAAACGATTTTGGGAATATCACAACAGGCTTTCCTTTAATTTCCGAAATAATGCCTATGCCATCTCCGTTCTCGCCCCTTATGAATACTTGGGCGTTCATCAGGATTTCCTGGTGGTTTGCCTGCACTTGTTGCGGCGTTTCAGATTCTTCCTTGGCGGAAGCTTCCGCATTGCTTTCTGTGTTTACCGCCAAAACTTCGTATTGAATAAACACGTTCAGGATATTTTCAAGGTAGGTTTTCTGCTTTGCAAAGTCGTTCGGGAATTTCTTGTTTGCGGCGGCTTTCAAACCGTAAAAGAGGGTATCGTCAACCAGCGAATTTCTTGGAAGAGAATCAATTTCAATCATCATTTGAGACTGCTCTTCAAATTGTTTAGCCGCTTTTTTGAAGTCTTCGGGGTTTGATTTCAAAACATCCGATTTCATCTTGTTGAAAAGCGCGGTGTTTTCGCCAAAAACGTTTTTGTAGGCGTCTATCGCCATTAGACCCTCTGTCATGTCCTGTATAAACTTGGCTTTCGAGGTAAAGTCGAGTTCAAATTTTTTCTCGGCGAGGGGTTTGATGTGTTTGTTGAAAATTTCCTCGTTGCCTGCGGGAGCCGTCAGCATTGGCAGGAGCATGTAGTTTTCATTTTGCTCGTTAAGCCATTTGTCTTGGGCTTTTGCATTATTGGGGAATAGTTTCTCTGCCTTGTCATTCAGTTTCAACGCCAATTCGGCAGGCATTTCCTGCTGGGCAAAAAGCGTGGTGAGTGAAAGGAGAACTGCGGTGGGAATAAGAATTGATCTAAACATTAAAGTTTATGAAAAACAGTTTTTTTTCTTCTGTCAATTTTATTTGTTTTAATTTTGGATTTTTGCGCCCCTTTAATTTTGCTTGCGTAAATCGGTTTTATTTTAATGATGAAGTTCAGATGAATTTTATAGGCAAAATATTGACATTGGGCGGGCTCTTGAAATTCCGCCAAAAAAATAAGCCAAAGGGCGGGCGCAAAGCCCGTTCTTCCGCGGGAACTCGCGGCTTGAAGCAGCCGAAAAAAACAAAATCTTCAGATTATTTTGAAAACAGGCGCGGCGGACGCAGGCAGGGCGACGCGCGCAAAATCAGGGAAACTTCGGATTTTGGCAAAATTGTCCGCATTCCAAAGGATGTTCCGCAAATTGAAAACTTGCAGTCGCTAAGAGACGACGTAAAAAAATTCGCCGATTTGGGGCTTGGCGACAGAACTCTTGCCGCAATCCGAAAAATGGGGTTTTCGGAGCCGACAGAAATCCAGACGCGCGCCATTCCAATCGCGCTTTCGGGTCGGGACATTATCGGAACGGCGCAAACGGGCACCGGCAAAACTGCGGCTTTCGCTCTGCCGATTATAGAAAAAATTTCCGTTTCAGACAAGATAGGGGCTTTGATTTTAAGCCCCACGAGGGAGCTTGCCGCCCAGATTGCCGACGCGGTCGAGGCTTTTTCCGCGTATTCGGACGTGAAAGTCGTGCTGGTTCAAGGCGGGGTTTCTATGCAAAACCAAATAAATCAAATAAAGAGGGGGACTGACATTCTTGTGGCGACTCCTGGCAGGCTTTTGGATTTGATGCAGCAGAAAGTCGTAGATTTGTCCGCAATTCAATATTTGGTTTTGGACGAAGTTGACAGAATGTTTGACATGGGCTTTATCGACGACGTGACGCGGATAATACGCTCCTGCCCCAAAAACAGGCAGACGCTTTTCTTTTCAGCCACGATGCCGCCTGAAGTTTTGAGGCTTTCAAACTGGGCGTTGAAAGACCCTGAGAGGATTGAAATCGGCATTATCCATTCGCCCGCCGAAACGGTAGAACATTTCATTTATCCTGTCGATTCAATCCAGAAGTACGATATGATTTTGTCTGTCATAAATAGCATAAAAGACGAAGTTGTAATCGTGTTTACCCGCACGCGGATGGATGCGGACAGAATAGGGGAATGGCTTTCGGCGCACGGCTTCAAGCTTGCTGTTTTGCATTCCGACAAAACCCAGCGCGAGCGCGACAAGGCTCTGAATTCTTTTAAGGACGGCAAGGTCGGCATATTGGTTGCAACCGACATCGCTTCGAGGGGATTGGACATTTCAAACGTCGGATATGTCATAAACTACAATGTGCCCGAGCACGCCGAAGACTATGTGCATAGAATCGGAAGGACGGGCAGGGCAAAGAAAGAGGGCAAGGCAATCACGCTCTTTTCCGCCGAAGAAACTTTCTTCTTGGAGCGCATCGAGCGGTTTATAGGAAGACCGATTGAGCGACGAAAGCTTGAAGGCTTCAACTATCGAAACGAGCCCGACTTGATGGTCGCCGTCCCGAAGCACAAGAAAAAGCGCAACCGTTAAATTCGCGGGATTTTTATGAAACAGTATCTTGATTTGCTAAAATTGGTTTTGGAAAACGGCGACGAGCGCAAAGACCGTACGGGCGTCGGCACAATCGGTGTTTTCGGTGCGCAGGCGCGTTTTGACTTGCGCGAGTCATTTCCTCTTTTGACGACGAAAAAGCTTCATCTTCGCTCCATAATCTACGAGCTTTTGTGGTTTTTGAAAGGCGACACCAACATAAAATACCTAAACGACAACCGCGTTACAATCTGGGACGAGTGGGCTGACAAAAATGGCGATTTGGGCAGAATTTACGGCGCGCAGTGGACGGATTGGCGCACTCCCGACGGCGGGAGCATAAACCAGATAAAAAACTTGATAGACGGCATAAAGAAAGACCCGTTCGGCAGGCGGCATATCGTTTCCGCGTGGAATCCCGGCGAAATCAAAAAAATGGCTCTCCCGCCTTGCCATGCTCTTTTCCAGTTTTATGTTTCGCCCGACGGAGGGCTTTCCTGCCAGCTTTATCAGCGCAGCGCAGACTTGTTTTTGGGCGTTCCCTTCAACATCGCTTCCTACGCGATGCTCACAATGATGGTTGCGCAGGTGTGCGGTTTGAAGCCGAAAGAATTTGTGCATACATTCGGGGATTTGCACATATACAAGAACCATTTGGAGCAGGTAAAGCTGCAGCTTTCAAGGGAGCCGAGGAGTCTGCCTTTGATGAAGCTAAATCCGGAACGCAAAAACATCGAAGATTTTGTCTTTGAAGATTTTGTTTTGGAAGGCTACGACCCGCATCCGACGATAAAAGCACCGATTGCCGTTTAACATGGAAGTTTTTAAAAATTGGAAAGCAATTGCGGCAGTCGCCGAAAACGGGGTAATCGGTTGCGGCTTGGAAATCCCGTGGCATATTTCCGAAGACTTCAAACATTTCAAAAAGACGACCATGGGCGGGATTGTCGTGTTTGGCAGGAGAACTTGGGAAAGTTTTGGCTTTAAGCCTCTGCCGAACCGCGAAAATGTTGTGGTTTCATCTTCATGCCCGCGTTCTGAAAACGCAAAATTTTTCAATTCTCTGGAGGAATTTGCATCTGCGTATGAAAATGAAGAGCGTCCTGTTTGGATTTGCGGAGGCGCGGCACTTTACGCCTCGGCGATTCCTCATTGTTCTGAGGTTATTTTGAGCAGGGTCAAGATGAAGCCGCAAGGCGATGTTTTTTTCCCCGACATTTCTGCAAATTTTGTTGAAAAAGAGACTTTATTGAAATCGGAAAAGTTCGATGTTATAAGATATGTGAGAAGATAAAACGTTTTAGTTTATATATAAAAAAACTTTGACATATTTTTTAAAAACTGCATCTTTATTTTTGAAAATAAAATATTTATCCCAATAAAAGGAGTCGAAATGGCTGAGAAAAAGGCAAATAAAAAAGAAACGAAAACAACCGCGCCTGCAAAGAAAACAGTCGCCAAAAAAGCCGCTGAAAAAAAGGCTGAAAGCGCAAAAGTAAAGAAAGTTGCGGCGGCGGCAAAAGTTGCGGCAAAAGCTTGCGGCGGTCTTACCCGCATCATCGTGAAAAAAGATGCGGGCTGGGGCAACAGCCTTTATATTCGCGGAGAAGGCGCGGGGCTTAATTGGCAAAAGGGCGTTTTGTTGCAGTGCGTCGATTCCGACGAATGGATTTGGGAAAACAAAGTCGCCAAGGGATCGGTCGAATTCAAAATTTTGATTAACGACGAGTTTTGGGCAGACGGCGAAAATCTCGCGGTTTGCGCGGGAGAAACCCTGACTTGCTATCCGACATTCTGCGGTTGCTGATATTTTATTTTGGAGGCGGGTTTTTGCCCGCCTCTTTTTTTTTTGAAACTTTTATGCCTTTGGAGCGTTTGAAATATTAGATTGTTTTTTCTGTTTATATGGTTTAAAAAGGAGGAAGTATGAAAAAGAAAATAACATTGCTCTTGTGCGGGGTTTTGGTTTTGTCAACCGCAACCGCCGCTGTTGTTGTTCAAAACACAACCACGACCGTTACTGAATCTCAGCCCGACGGAATTGCAATCGGAACTTACGAAGTTAGCGAATCTCCGATGAGTGCGGGCGAGGCGGCTTGGGCGTTGTCGAGAGCTTCCGCGGTTGTCGCCATGGATATGGATTCTGCCACAACCGTTTCCGAGCAGTCGTTTGCCCTCTCTTCGTTGATTTACAAAACAGACAAAAGCGAGGCTCTGAACACTTTAAGGGAAATTTTTTACAACGCCCCGTCAAATGAGGCCCGCGTTTATGCTTTGATGGGAATTTACGCCATTGGGGACACTTCCGAATTTAACGGGCTTTACAATTCGATAAACAAAGACGACACGCTGGTTGCCATCGTTTCGGGCAAGCCTTACACTGTTTCAATTGAAAAATTTTTCGCGACATTTAAGAAAAATCCGCAAATGTTTTTGCCTACGTCTTTTCCCCCGAAAAATTTGAGCTTTGAAAAAGCCGTGTCTGCGGCTTCCAAAACATCTTCCGAGTCTTCCAAAACAACTACAACAACCACTTCCACAAGCGTTTCTTTTACTACGACGTTTCCGTCTTTGTGGTATTCGGACATAATTTATTGGAATGCCTTTGCGCGCCCTGTAATTATATTTTCGCACCACAAGCGTCCGCACCATTTCAGACCGCGCCCTCTGCCTCCGCGTCCGCTGCCTATACGCCCGCCGCACAATCCCAATTTCCGTCCGAAACCCGTACATCCGCAGGTTTTCTACAAGCCCGTTTCGGGCAAGCCGAAATTCGGAAGCGGTGCAAAGGGCGTGAAAAACCGTGCGCCGCAAAGCGGGGCATTGACAAACTTGAATTTTGGTAAAAAAAACGCAAAGCCTGACGCGGCGCAAAGACCGTATCCAAAAATTCCCGCGGTGAAGACGGGCGGTGTGCCTGCTCAAAATGTCAAGCGTCCGAATGCCGTAAAAAGTTCGCCTCCCGCGCATATAAAGCCGTCGGCGCAGCCTTCAATAAAGGTAAGCTCTCCGACAGGATCGGCTTCTTTTGCCCCGCGGCAAATACAGCCGTCGCGCACGAGAAAATAGGCTTAAAAAAATCGGCTTTCTAATTTGAAGCCGATTTTTTGTTTTTGCCAAGATTGTTCGGAATTCGCTTTAATTCAACTTGAAGTTTTTTGCCTTTCAAAAATTCGAGCTTGTTTGCGTTGACCCTTATGGTGTCTGCCGACAGCAAGTCTTTTATGAAGAGGTTTTGAAATTCCAAAAATTCGCTTTCCGTGTTTTTTGTTTGTGGCGAAACTGCAATGGGCTTTAAGGTTGCCTTGAAATGGCATTCGCTTCTTTTTAATTTTTTGCGGGAAAGCTCGGTGTCGGATTTAACGGGGTAGGCTCCGCCCATTATTTCAAGCTCCAAATTTTTTTCAAAATGTATGTAAATCTTGTCTTTTGAAATTTTTAAATTCGATGCTCCCTTTACATATACAGGCTGCCAAGTCGTTTCGGGCAGGGTTTCAACGGGATTGGTTTTGGGCGCGCATGCGCATGCAAAAAACGCAAAGACAAAAGCTGTCGCAATATGAAATATTTTATTCATTGGTAAATTCTTTTACTGTAAAAGAAATTTTTTCGCAAGGGAAATATTTTTCCAATCGCATATTGACAAATTCATGGTTTCGGAAAAAATCTGCACTATGGAAGAAAAGATTGTAATAATTACGGGTGCCGCATCGGGCATAGGGAAGGGTATTGCAAGAAAATTTTTGGGAGAGAATTGGCGCGCGGTATGCTTTGACATTTCAAAAAAATCCCTTGAAAAAACGGCTTATGATTTTAATGAAGACGGCTTTAAGAACTTTGAAATTTTTGAAGGCGACTGTGGAACGCTTGCTTCGTGGCAAAATTTAAAGCAAATTTTAGGCGGCGGTTCAGAAAAAATCGGGGCAGTAATAAACAATGCGGGAATAGGCATAAATAAACCCGTTCAAGACCTTTCTTTGGAAGAATGGAACAGGGTTATGGCAACCAATGTGGCTTCTGTGTTCCTGTCTGCAAAAGTGTTCGGCGATATTTTGAAAAAAAACGGCGCGCCGATGGTGAACATAGCTTCCACAAGGGCATTGATGAGCGAGGCGAATACCGAAGCTTACAGCGCGTCCAAGGGAGCGATCGTATCTCTTACGCACGCTCTTGCAATGTCGCTTGCGCCCGCAAGAGTAAACTGCATCTCTCCCGGATGGATTGACAACGGCTCAAATTCTCCGCTTACCCAAGAAGACCATTTGCAGCATCCCGCAGGCAGGGCGGGCGTGCCGTCTGACATCGCTGAGCTTGCGTTCTTTCTTGCCGACAATTCAAAATCGGGATTTATAACGGGGCAAAATTTTTATTGCGACGGGGGAATGACGAAAAAAATGATTTATGTTTAATGCCATGGAAAAGCTTAAAATTGAAAATATGGATTTGGAAGCCGCAAAGATTGACATGTACGGGGCTGCCTTGATGATTATAAAAAATGCCAAAGGCTTTCTTGCCTGCGGCTACATTAAAATCGAAACCGCTGAGAAGCTCGGGCACGCTGGGGCGATTGTGACGGGAGTCAAAAATTTTGACGATATGCTTAATGCAAAAGTTTGCGCACTGACTTCAAAGGCGGCGGCTTGCGGAGTGAAAGAGGGAATGTCGGGCTTGGAGGCTCTAAGGCTTTTAAAATAAAAAACCGTCGAGTTCCGCGAAATCGATGCAGACTTTCGCGCCGGTTTTGGCAAGCCTTTGCCTTGACTGGTGCCCCGTCGCCATAAGTACGCAGTTTGCGCCTGTTTTATGCGCGACTTCAAAATCGTGGTCGGTATCTCCAATCACAAGGATTTCTTCTGGGGGAAGATTTAAGCTTTCTATGTGTTTTTTGCCAAGTTCAAGCTTTGTGTTTGCGTTGATGTCAGACAGCCCCGAAATTTTCGACATATACTTTTTAATTCCGAAAAATTCGACCGCCTCGTTTAAAAAATTTATCTCGTAGGCGGAAAGAATGCTTTGCGGAATTTTATGTGCGCTGATTTTTTGAATGACATTTAATGCGCCGTCATTTAGCTTGCAGTCGAAACGCTTGGCGTTGAAATTTTTAATGAAGATTTTGCCGATTTCGTCAAATTTTTCTTTTGAGACGTTCAACCCGAGCTTGCGATAGTAATTTATGACGGGGAATGAAAAGTTTTCGCGGTAGTCTTCTTTCCCGACTTCGGGCAGGTTGAAGCTTTTAAGTATGCCGTTTAAAACCTCGACACTGAGCCACGAGTCGTCCACTATCGTGCCGTTCCAGTCCCAAATTATATGTTTGTAATTCATAAATAGTTGTGTTTAAAAGCCGGAATTTTGCCAAAATTCAAAAACTCCGATTTTGCATTGAAGCTCCGTAAAATTGAAAAAACGCCATAATGCGCCTGTTTTTTGCCTTGTCGAATAAAAAAATTTAAAAAAATTAAAAGTTTTGGTTGCATTTTTGCATACAGTTGGTAAGGTTTAACACTTTTCAAAAATTTAACTTGTCGAAGCTTCATTTTCGGCGGGGCTTTTTATTATACTAAAATAGAGAATATACAATGAAACAAATCAATCTTAACGTTGCAAACAGAGAAACGGTAGGCGGCAAAAGCGCAGCCCGTTATCGCAAAGAAGGCAAAATTCCCGCAGTCATTTACGGAGAAAGCGGCTGCAAAAATCTTCTTGTTGACGCAAAGGAGTTCTCGGTTGTAGCCAAGTCTGTCTTGGGCAAGGCCGCATTGCTTGAAATCCATTTTGAAGACGGCACTGAATCCCGTTATGCGATTTTGAAGGAAGTATTGCGCGATCCCTTGAAAGATAATGTCGAACACATCGACTTCAAGGAAGTTGTCCGCGGCAAGCCCATGGACGCTGTTATCCCCTTGCACTTTGAAGGCGAAGCCGAAGGCGTTAAGAACGAAAACGGCGTTTTGGAAATCAATTTGCACGAAGTTCCTGTTCGTTGCCGTCCGCGCGACCTTCCCGAATTTATTGTTGTTGACGTGTCGAATATGCATGTTGGCGAAAGCATCACTGTTTCCGGCTTGAAGCTTCCCGAAGGCGTTGAAATTCACGGCGCGCATGCCGACGCTCCCGTCGTTTCCTGCTCTTCTGTAGAGGTGCAGGAAGAACCTGCGGCGGCTGAAGCTGAACCTGCCGAAGGCGAGGCTGCGGCTCCTGCTGCAAAGGAATAATGCCATTGCGGATAAGCTCGCAATTTTTTGCTCTTTAAAGTTTATCAACGGTCTTTTTCTTAGAAATGGCTTTCAGACTTGCAGTGGGTCTTGGAAATTCGCCGTCCCGATATGAAGGCACGCGCCACAATGTCGGAATGGCGGCGCTGGGGCGCATTGCGGGCATGTATCAAGCCAAGTTTTCTTTGAACAAATATTGCGCGGCGTATTTAAGCAAGGCGAATGTTTGCGGAAAGGATGTCGTTTTTGCGGCGGCCCAGGGGTATATGAATGAAAGCGGCGTAAATATTGCAAACATATTGCGCTTCCTTAAAATCGATATTTCCGAGACAATCGTTTTTTACGACGACATTACAATTCAAAGAGGCTCTTTCAAAATTTCCGAAGGCGGCTCTTCGGGAGGGCATAACGGCGTCGAAAACATAATCGCCCGTTGCGGCAATTCTTTTGCCCGCGTGCGCATAGGTCTCGGTGGCAAAACCTTCAAGGAAATGGATTTGGCGGATTATGTATTGGGCGGTCTTTCGGACGATGAAAAAGCCTCGTTCGAAGCCTCTCTTCCCAAGCTGAAAGACGCTTTTGAGATGATATGCTCAAAAGGCTTGGTCGCGGCGCAGAACGCTTTTAACAGAAAATGATGGTTGGTAAAAATATTGCAAAAAATGCTTGCCGATTTCGCGGCTCTCTTTTTATAGTAAAGTAAAATTTATTTAAAAACATCAATATGGATAATAAAAAATACAAGGCAACATTTGTACTCGATACAAGAGGCTATGACCAATCTGTCGATACATTGATTGAAAAGTTAACGGGCATCGTTACTGCGATTGGCGGTAAGGTTGAAAAAACCGAAAATCTCGGCGTAAAGGAATTCGTCCGCACTCCGGACCGCAAGTTCGTAAGCGGAGTTTATGTTTGCGTGGAATTTGAAGGCCCGTCCAACTCCGCGTCTCAAATTAAGGAAAAATTGAGCCGCGACAAGACTGTAAACCGTCTTATCGTTTTGGCTGAATAATTGATTTAGGCGAAAGGTTCCCGATATGGCGTCTTTTAACAAAGTCATTTTAATGGGCAATCTCACGAGGGATCCCGAGCTTCGGCAGACGCAAAGCGGTACTTCTGTTTGCCGTTTTTCCATTGCGGTGAACCGTTCGTATAATGGTCAAGACGGCAATTTGCGCGAGGAAACCTGCTTTATCGAAGTCGATTCTTTCGGAAGAACGGCGGAAAACATCGGCAAGTATTTTTCAAAAGGCAAGCCCATTCTTTTGGAAGGGCGTCTGCGCCAGGATACTTGGGACGACAAGGAAACGGGGAAATCCCGCAGCAAGCTTGTTGTAGTTCTCGACAGGTTTGAATTTGTTGGCGGAAGCTCTCGCGATTCGGGGTCGGATTTCGACCAGTCTTCAAGCGGCAACTCTTACAAGCGCACAAGCCCCGCTCCGCGCGGCAAGGCTCCTGAAAGGGTTGACGATTTGGAAGACGACGACGTACCGTTTTGATTTTTAGGTTAATTTTAAGATATAAGGAATAATTATGGCACATACAGATGTATTGTTGGTAAAGCCTGTGGAACGTCTCGGTGGCGAAGGCGAACAGGTTTCGGTTAAGGCAGGTTATGCAAGAAATTTCTTGTTCCCGCAGAAAATTGCTATCCCTGTAAATCGTGCGAATAAAAAGCAGATTGAAGCTTTAATCAAGGCTCGCGAAATCCGCGAGGCAAACGAACGCAGCGAAGCTGAAAAAATCGCGGCTCGTTTGGCGGAAATCTCTTTGGCAATCGCGGTTAAGACCGGCGAAGGCGGCAAAATGTTCGGTTCCGTCACGGCTCAGGACATTATAAACCGTCTCGAAGCGGAAGGCGTTTCCATTTCCAAGAAGCAAATTCATTTGCAGGCTGTCAAGGAATTGGGCAAGCACGTTGCTTCAATCAGGCTTCACAAGGATATTAAGGTTGACTTCAACTTTGAAGTTGTTTCCGAAAATCCGATTGAAGAATAATTTTGCTTTTGCAAAAATTAGAATTGTTTTTTTGTATATTTTGCGCGTCTCCCGCATTTTTGAGGGGGGCGCGTTTTTTTATGGCTGAGCAAAGATGGCTTTTGTTGCGTTTGGGTGTTCGTTTTTTATTTTGAGGTATTATTAATTTTTGTTTTCATTTTTTTTTGCGTTTTGGGTGTTCGGAATATTGTTTGCAAGAAACTTTGCGTCTTATCTATTGCTTTTGCAACGCACTGTCTCTTAAATAAACGGCAATATGTGGATTTTGCTCATTTGTCTATTGCAGCTCTCTTGATTTTTAGGTTTTTGCAAGAATTTTATTCGTTTTTGCAAAATTTTTTTTACTTGTTTATTTTATAGTTGAGCCTTCCCCAAAAGTGTTTATAACAAATCCTTTAATAAAAAAATAAGATGGAAGATTTTTCACCCAAAAAAGTAGGAACTTCGCGCAAAAGCGCGGCGCAAAATACGGAAAAGAAGCGCGCGGAAGTTCTCTTGGGCAGGGAGTTGCCAAACAATATCGACGCCGAGCAGGGCTTGTTGGCAAGCATGATAATTGACAAAAGCCGCGAAGTTTTGAATGTCTGCATAGAGTCGAAGCTGAATGAAAATTATTTTTATGTAGCTGCCCACCGTAAAATTTACAAAGCTCTCGTAGCTCTTCACAATGAAAGCAAGCCGATTGACGAAATTGTTTTGACCGACAAGCTTGAATCAATGGGCGAGCTTGAAAACGTGGGCGGAATACAAAAAATAAACGAAATTGCGGGCAGAATTGAGACCTACGCGCATTTCAAGCAGTGGCTTAAAATAGTCCGCGAAAAATATTTTTTGCGCACATTGATTTTGACCTGCTATGATACAATCGAAAACGCCAATTCAAACACCGATTCTCTCGACGTGTTTTTGGAAAAAGTCGAGGGCAAGATTTTAGGCATAAGTCAGGACAGAATTTCGGATTCGGCGCAGAAAGTCAGCGAAAAAATCGACTCCGCGATGTCTATGGTTAAAAAAATCATCGAAAGCCGCGGCGACATAATGGGAATTCCTACGGGCTTTACGGAGCTTGACAAGTTGACAAGGGGCTTGCATGGCGGAGAGATGATAGTGGTTGCGGGGCGTCCCGGCACGGGCAAAACTTCCATCGCTTTGAACATCGCTGAAAATGCGGTGTTTAACAAGAGAGCTCCTGTTCCGACGCTTGTCTTTTCTCTTGAAATGTCAACCGAGCAGCTTTTGATGCGCATGCTTTGCTCTCGCGGAAACATAAACCAGTTCCTTTTGCGAAACGGCAGGGTTCAAAACATACAGGTAAACGACATTGTTTCGGCGGGCAAGGAGTTGCGCGACGCCCCCCTTTGGATAGACGATTCCGCCGACATCAACATTCTTGAAATCCGCGCAAAGGCTCGAAGGCTGAAGCAGCAGCACAACATCGGCTTAATCGTGCTTGACTATTTGCAGCTTTTAAAGCCGATTGATAGCCGCATTCCACGCGAACAGCAGATTGCCGAAATGTCAAGAGGCATGAAGGCCATGGCAAAGGAGCTTGATGTTCCCGTAATCGTGCTTGCCCAGCTAAACCGTTCAACCGAAAAGGAAAACCGCGATCCGCGCGCGAGCGACTTGCGCGAATCGGGCGCGATAGAGCAGGACGCGGACGTCATTTTGCTTTTGAACTGGCTTACTTCCAAAGAGGCTTCAAAGCAGGATGTTGACGGCACTGTTGCTTCAAACAACAGCAACAAGCTCGTAAAGCTCATTATTGCAAAACAGCGCAGCGGCCCGACGGGAGATATTACTCTGCTATTCAACCGCGATATAACAAAATATCAAAATTACCAAAAACACGATGATGTTTATTAGAAAGTATTTTATTTTGGTGGCGGCGTTTGTGCCGTTTTTCACCGCTGAACTTTTCGCCCAGTACGGGCAGAATATGACGGTGGGGAACATTGCCGTTGAAATTTCAGGGCCCCAGTATGTTTCAAAGGACGCCGTTTTGTCGCACATAAAACTGCGTTCTGGGCAGCCGTTCGACCAGCATTCTTTGGATCTTTCAATAAAATCCCTCTACGATACGGATTTGTACGATGCAGTTGAGGTTAAGCGCAATTTAAATTCATTCGGCAATCTCGATTTGGTTTTGAATGTAAGGCCCAAATACCGCATTTCCCAAATTGTTTTGCGCGGCAACAAAAGCTACTCAAATTCGCGCATAATCGAGCAGATAACAAGCGAGGCGGGCGGCGTCTTGGACGACAGGCGCATTTCGAGGGATTCCGACAAGATTGTCGAATTTTACCGCAAAAAGGGTTATGCGTTCGCCAAGGCAAATGCCGAAATTCGCCGAAACGACGAAGCGGGGATTGGCGTTGTCGTGTTTAACATCGACGAGGGCGAAGACATAAAAATACAGAATATCCGCTTTGAAGGCAACGCGCACATAAGCGGCAGCGAGCTTGAAGACCAAATGAAAACTTCGACTTGGATTTGGCTCATATCTTATCTTACGGACGCGGGCAGGTTCAACAACGACGATTTTCAAAACGACATAAATTTGTTAAAACAGCACTACCGCAACAACGGCTTTTTGGACGTAAAAATCGACGATTCCAAAGTGCGCTTTGAATTTCCCGACGCCTCCAACCCCGGCGATATGGACATCGTTATAGCCGTCGATGAGGGCAAGCAGTACAAGGCGGGCAAAATAACATTCAAAAACAACAAGCTATTCGATTCAAAAACGCTTAACGAGGGCTTGGACATTCAGCCGGGCGACGTCTTCTCTCCTGCTCTGGTTGACAGCTCCGTGGATTGGGTTAAAAACTTTTACGGGCAGTTCGGCTATCTCGACACCAATGTCAGGGCATTGCGCCGCCCGAATTTGGAAAAGGGGGAAATCGACCTCATAATTGAAATTTACGAGGGCGAAAAATTCTATTTGGAGTCTATAAACATTCAGGGCAACACCAAAACCAAAAGCGAAGTGATTTTGCGCGAGCTTGCTCTTGCTCCGGGCGACGTGTTTTATTTGGACTTGATGAAGGACTCCGAAATGCGCCTGCAAAGCACGAGGTTTTTCGATGAAGTGAGCCTCGAACCCGAAGCCACGAACATTCCGGGGCGCAGGGATTTGCGCATAATCGTTAAAGAGGGGCACACGGGCAACGTGGTCTTTGGCGCGGGGTTCAGCACGGTTGAAAGCTTTGTCGTGACTGCCGAGCTTTCGCAGAGCAACTTCGACATTTTAAACTACAAAAACATGTTTCAGGGCGCGGGTCAGAAATTCAGACTCAGGGCGTCTTTGGGCTTTGACGCAAACCAGGTTTCGCTCAGCTTTGAAAATCCGTATGTTTTCAACCGCAACTTGGCTTACGGCTTTGAGCTTTACCGCACCGACACGGGATATTATTCCGATGACTATTCAGAGCTTCGCACGGGTATGACGCACTACATAAGAAAGTATTTGTTCGAGCTTGTCGAAGCGCGCCTTGGCTACACCATTGAAAACGTGAAAATTTACGATCTTTCAAGAGACGCCCCGCAGGTAATAAAGAAAGAGGAGGGCAACCGCTCCATTTCTCAAATATCATTGAGCTTTTTGCGCGAGGCTCGCGACAACCTCATGATGCCGACTTCGGGCACGCGTTTTGAGTTCTTGCAGCAGGTCGCAGGCGGACCGTTGCAGGGCGACACAAATTTATACCGCGTAGAGGCGAGAGCCGGCTGGTGGGTTCCTATGTCTAAATATTTCGGAAATCTGCCGATTTTCAAATACGGCAATCAAGTGTTTTCAATCGTAGGGCGCACGGGGTCTGTGACCGGCTACGACGGCAAGGAAGTTCCTTTCTTTGAAAGATACTTCTTAGGCGGCGCGTACAACATGCGCGGCTTCAAGTACCGCAGGGTGGGTCCCATCGAACAGCCTTCCGACGAGCCAGAGGGCGGCAACACTTTTGCGTATTTTTCTTTGGAATATTCATACCAGATTATAGAGCAGTTAAGAATTGCAGTCTTTTACGACTGGGGCTTCGTTAATTCAAGTTCTTGGGACTGGAATGCAAGCGACTACAACGACGACTTCGGCATAGGTTTCAGAATCATGATTATGGGCGCGCCCATGAGAATAGATTTGGGCATGCCGCTCACCACGGGAAAATATAACGATGAAGGCTTGCAATTTAATTTCTCGTTTGGTACAGTATTCTAATTCTTATAATAATTGATAATTTCTTAAAAAAAGGTAAAAATATGAAAAAACTAATAGCAATCGCAATGCTGGCAGCTTCTGCCGCGCTTTATGCAAACACCACAATCTTTGTTGTGGATATCGCACAAGTTCACAAGAACTATTACAAGACAAAGACTGTAATGGAACAGTTCCAGTCCGCAATCACTTCCGCAAACGCGGAATTGAAAGCCATGGACGACAAGGTGAAGGCATTGGTTGAAGAAGCCAAAAAAAGCGAAGAAAAATTAAAGAATCCCGCTTTGGCCGAAGCCGCAAAACAGGAAATCGTAAATAAGGAAATCGCCCCCAAGGCGCAGGAAATCCAGCAAATCCAGGCGTCAATGGCGGGAATCAAGCGTCAGGCTCAGGAAAAACTGGCAAACCAGCAAAAGGAAGTCATTGCCGAACACCGCAAGGAAATCGTCAAAGTAATCGAAAAAATCGCGGCTGACAAGAAGGCGGACTTCGTTTTGGAAAAGAGCGCGGCGTATTTCTCAAAGCCGACTGCCGACATAACCGAAGACGTAATCGCGACTTTGAATGCGGGCGCGTCAAAATAAGCCCAGTGGCGTAAAAATTTTTAAGGCGCATCTTTTTTAAGGTGCGCCTTTTTTTGGGAGGAATGCGAAACTTTATACGGTAGAACGCCTTGTGAAAATGGAATCCACCGTTAGTTTAAGCTCCGGATTCCAATTTTGAAGCTGCTCTGCAACAAGTTTTCCCATGTTGTAAAAATCTATTGAAATTGTCGCCACTCCGTCTGCCACGACTTTTTTCATCGGGGTGTCGTCATAGGTAATTACGCCGAAATCGTCCTTTACTTTCAGATTTAATTCTTTTGCGAAAAGCAGAAGGTCAACCAAATGGATGTCCGACATTATCATCCAGAAAGTTTCCCTTTCGAGCTTTGACTTGTCGAAAGACTGCAGAATTTCGCAATGGAAATTGTTTTCATTGCAGAAATCTTTAAAGGCGTCAACACGCTCAACGGGGTGGTGGTGTGCGGGGTCGAAAACCATGTAGAACTTCTTGTACTTTTTAAGGTGCGGAAGGGCTTCCGAGAGGGCGCGCTTGAAGTTTGTGTCGCTATTTTGGTAAATTTGGGCGCAGTTGCAGTCTTTGATGTTTGCGGGGACGTCCAAAAGCATCAGCTTGTTTTGCGGAATTTTTAAGACCGATTTGAAGGTGGTCTTGTCGCGCATCGCGAAAATGACGTAGTATTCAAACCTGCCGATAGCGTTTTCAATGCAGTTTATGAAGGCTTCGGCGTTGTAGCGGTGGGCGTTGTAGGTTATTTGGACTTTCCCGCCGATATTTTCGTTTATTCCGCGCACGAGCTGCTCCTTGTAGGCGTTGCTCATCACGTCAAGAAGGACGAACACGTTTGCGACTTTCCTGTATTTGGATTTTATCACTATAAAGCCCTTGCCATGCCTTGATTCGACCAAGCCTTTGCTCTTTAAGAGGTTGTAGCTTTTAACTACGGTTTCGCGGGCTATTTTGCAGCTGTTTGCAAGTTCGTTTATTGACGGAAGCTTTGAGCCTTTTTTCAGCTTTCCGTCGTTTATCATGTCGATTATGAAATTTTCAATGAATTTGGATTTTGGAACGTGCGAAACTTTTAATTCAGAAGCAAGCTTTTTTAGCATATCAAGTCAAACTTTTGTTTTTTGTGTAAAAACAACTGTTATGGTCGTACTGTTCCAAATTGCAAGCAAAAACGCATAACAGTTTAATATGGCTTTCATTTTTCCAAAAAACATCGGGAAATGAAGATTGAAATTGTGTTTTTTATTTTTATCGCGTTTAATTTCGGCAAATAAAAATAGAGATGGATTTTTCGCTAAAAGATATTGCCGAACTTGCGGCAAAGCCCGAAAACATTGTAATTGCAATCGAAGTTTTGGGCTTGGTGGCATTTGCCGCTTCGGGTGCCATCGCCGCATTGAAAAAGGATTTGGACCCGATCGGGTGCTTTATCGTCGGAGCGGTTGCGGGAATAGGCGGGGGAACTGTACGCGACCTTATTTTGGGCAGAAACGTCTTTTGGCTTCACGACAAATATTTGTATTCGCTAAACATTTGCTTTTTGACATCTCTTGTTTTTTACATATTCGGCAAGCGGCTTGCGCGCCGTGAAAACATCGTAAACTGGTTCGACGCCGTGGGGCTTTCGCTTTTCGCGGTGCAGGGGTACATGATTGGAATCGAGACTTCGGGCAGTGTTGAAATCGCCGTTTTGATGGGAGTTTTAACCGGTTGCGGCGGGGGATTTTTGCGCGACATATGCCTTACGCGCCAGCCGTTTATTTTCAGGGGCGAATTTTACGCATCGGCCGCTCTTGCGGGGCTTTTTGTTTTGTGGCTTACTTCAATGCCCATTCTTTCGGGGATAGTTGTTTTTGCAATCAGGGCGTGCACCATAAAGTGGCATTGGCGTTTTAAATAAAACTTGTAAAAATTTGAGGCTTAAATTTATTTGTAATCATGAAAAAGACAAAAGACTGTAAACAGGCAAGCTGGGGCGGCAGATTTTCAGAGGCTCCGAGCGAGCTTATGCTTAGGTTCGGCGAATCGGTGTCGTTTGACAGAAAGCTTGCGTATTTCGACATTCAGGGCTCTTGTGCCCAGGCTGAAATGCTCGCAAGCTGCGGCATCATAACAGAAGAAGAATGCAGCGAGATTTTAAACGGATTAAACAAAATTTCCGACTTGATAAGCGAGGGCAAATTCAAATGGGACACCGCTCTTGAAGACGTGCACATGAATATCGAGCAGGCTCTTACAAAAATTGCCCCCGCCGCCGCAAAGCTTCATACGGGGCGAAGCCGCAACGATCAGGTTGCAACCGACATGCGCCTCTTTTTCAAAAGCGCATGCTTGAAGGTGCAGGACAAAATCGAGGCTCTTTTGAATGTTTTTGTAAATCTTGCAAAGGGCAACGCGGACGTTTTCATTCCCGGATATACGCATTTGCAGAGGGCTCAGCCCGTCAGTGCCGCGCACCACATATTGGCGTGGACTGAAATGCTTTACAGGGACTTTAAACGCTTTCAAAACGTATATGAATCGGCGAACGTATCCCCTTTGGGTTCGGGCGCGATTGCGGGAACAACTCTTCCCATAAACCGCGAGATTTCCGCTGAAATCATGGGCTTTACAGATTCAAGGGGAAGGGCGGTTCTCACCCAAAACAGCATGGACGCCGTTTCGGACAGGGACGTGTTTTTGGAATTTGCATCGGCTTGTTCGATTATGGCGGCGCATTTTTCGCGCATTGCCGAAGACGTCATAATTTGGAATACTTCCGAATTTTCTTTCGTAAAGCTTCCCGACGCTTTCACAACGGGTTCTTCCTTGATGCCGCAAAAGAAAAATCCGGACTCTTTCGAGCTTTTGCGCGGAAAGAGCGCGAGGATTATCGGCAACATGAATACGCTTTTTACGCTCGTGAAAGGTCTGCCTTTGACGTATAACCGCGATTTGCAGGAAGACAAGCCTGCGATATTCGATTCTTACGAGCAGATTATGATTTGCCTTGACGTTCTTGCAGGCGCGGTTTCGGAAATCGAATTTAACGCGAAGAAATGCGCCGAGGCGGTTTCCGACCCGCTTTTGCTTGCGACGGATTTGGCGGACTATCTTGTAATGCGCGGTGTTCCATTTAGAAAGGCGCACCACTATGTCGGGGCGTTGGTCGCTCTTTCTGAAAAAACAAAAACTCCCATAAACGAGCTTGGCGACAAGGAAGCGAGGGAAGTCTGCGAATTTTTGGGCGACGACTGGAAAAGCGTTTTTGACTTGAAGCGGGCGATAGCGATGCGCGAAAAAGTCGGTATGCCGGGGAAGAAGCAGACGGCAAGGCGCATTGCCCATTGGCTTAAAATTCTTTCAAAGTAGTTTTATGCAAATAAAAAAACGGGGCGTTTGTCCCGTTTTTTTTGCACCTTGCAAAATCAGTTTTTGGACGCTCTTTTAAGCAAAACCAATCCGAGCGCAAGGAAGAGAAGGTTGGGTATCCAAATTAAAATATCGGGGCGCAGATTCGGGAATTTTTCAAGCCACGAAATCAAGACCATGAGCAGATAGTATCCGAGAGCGAGCGCGAGCGCCATTGCGAGGTTTGCGAAAGTTTCGGTGCGCTGAGCCTTTATGCCGAGAGGGACGGCAAGAATTACCATCGCGAAAATCGAAAACGCCATTGCAAAATTTTGCTGGATTTGGATTTGCACCTTCATTCTGTTTCGGAGCATGTTTTCGGGCGTTTCGGGCAATTTTTTCGGGTTGTAGGTAAAGCGGGCTTTCATCAGCTCGTTGAATGTCATGTAGGCAAGTTTTTTGCGCTGTTTGTTTGTTCCCAAAATTTCGGCAAGGTTTAAGCTTACTGAAGCCTTTTCAAACTTTGCGGTATATACGGGCTTTGAAAAATTTTCAGAGTCGGATTTTCTGCGTATGTCGGACGAGGCGTTGTTTAAGGTGAGAACTATGGCGTCAGTATTTTCGTCGTAGGTTAAGTTTGCCGTTTTTGCGATAGTCGAAGTTTTGACTTCTCCTGATTTGTCAAGCTCCCAAATGCGGAAGTTTTTGAGAGTGTTGCCTTCCGCGGAATCTGAATAAATCACGAATCCCGGAAATTCGCGGACAAAAGTTCCGGGCTTTATGAATTGCAGGGGATTTTCGGCAATCGCGTTTTTTAGTATTGATTTGTAGGCGAAGCGCGCCATGGGGGCGTAGTAAAAATTTATGCCTACCGAAAACAGCGACGCTAATATCGCCAAGAAGAACACGGGGGCTGAAATATCCCAAATTGAACGCCCCGAAGCCTTTATCGCCACGATTTCGCTTTGCGCAGACATTCTGCCGAAGACGAGCAGTATGGCGGTCAATACGCCCATCGGCATTGCGTAGGGGATTATTGCGGGGATTATCAAGGCGATTGTGTACGCGAAAATGCCAAAATCTATTTTGCCCGACGCCAGCTCGCCCATTACGTCCTTTATGACGTTGCCTATTACCAGCACGAAAACAAACAGACCGACCGTCATTGCCGATACGCCGAGCAGCTGTTTAAATATGTATTTGTGGAGCGTTCCCATTTGTCTTAAAAATTAGCCAAAACAAATTTGAGAAAAAAGCAATATTTTAATGTATATTCTTTTCATTTGCGGACGATATGATTTATCTAAGACATATATTATGGTTGACAATTTTGCCTAATTCAATCGAGATAAAAGAACTATTTTTATAAAATTAAAAATGGCTTTATTTAATCCATACAAAATGGAAGCTTTTTTATGATAAAGAACACACTTAGTATTGCATTGGTCTTTGCAGCAGTCTTAACCGCGCTTTCAGGATGCGCAAAAAAAGCGCAGCAGACGCGCCAAATCCCCCCCGCCGCAGTGGTTTTGGGAGATGTAGTCCAACAAGATGTCTTTTCCTTCATAGACACTTTGGGCACGGTAAATTCTTTTAAGAGCGTCAAGGTTGTGCCGCAGGTCACGGGGCAGATTGTAAAAATCAATTTCAAGCAGGGCGACTATGTAAAAGAGGGCGATATTCTCGCTGAAATAGACAAGAGCAGGTACCGCGCAAATGTTCTCGCGGCAGAGGCGCAGGTTGAGATGGCGAAGTCTCAGCTTAAAATCGACACTCTCGACATGCAGCGCAACAAAAAGCTTGCCGAGCAGGATTTCGTTTCAAAGCAGACATATGATGCGTTGGTTTCAAAGGTGCAGTCGGACGAAGCGGCGTTAAAGAGCGCGGAAGCCGATTTGGAGCTTGCAAAAATCAATTTGAACTGGTGCGACGTCCGCGCCCCGATTTCGGGCAAGGCGGGCTTTTTCAACATAGACTTGGGCAACATCGTAAACGCCAACAATGCCTCTTCAATGATTACCACCATTGAAGAAACCCGCAAGCTTTACGTTGACTTCTTTATTCCCGCCGCAAGGCATTTTGAAGTTCAGTCGGCAATGAAAAACAGCCCCGACGGCTTGGAGCTTGACGTTTCCTATGTCGCCGACAAGGTTTCGCAAAAGCGCAGTGCAAAGGCGAGGGTTGAGGCGGTCGAAAACCGTTCGCGCTATTCGTCGTCAACTTTGGTTTTGAGGGCGGTTTTAGACAACAAAGATTTGGTTTTTTGGCCCGACCAGCCCGTGAAGGTTATTTTAAATCTGAAAAAAATCGAAAATGCCGTTTTGGTTCCGAATGCCGCAATACAGGTGGACAACGTCGGGCATTTCGTTTATGTCGCGAAAAAGGCGGAAGGTGCGCTTTACAAGATTTCAAAGGTTCAGGTAAAAGTAGGGCAGCTTTATCCCGATGGAAACTATTTGGTTGAAGGGCTTCAGAAGGGCGATAAAGTCGTGATGTATGGACAGCTCAGGGTTGCCGACGGGGCTCTTGCATATGCTTCAACTCCGCAGGGCATTCCCATTGCCGAAGACGGAAAGCCGATTGCAGACCCTGTGAAAATCAAGGAATTTTTGGGGCAAGTGACCGTTCAAAAGGCAGAAATAGATTTTAAATCCCAAAAATCCGCTCCGTCGGAAAAATAAGAGAGGGAGTTTTTCATGAGCAGTTTAAACGACAAAAAGTCGGTGTCGGACATATTCATAAAGCGTCCGGTAATGACGATGTTGCTTGCGCTTTCGGCCCTGCTTTTCGGGATATACTCCTACAAGGCGATGCCCGTAAACGATTTGCCCGGCGTCGATTATCCCGTAATTCAGGTTACCGCGTCTTATCCGGGTGCAAATCCGACAATCATGGCGACAAACATCGCCTCCCCCTTGGAACAGCAGTTTATGCAAATTCCGGGGATTGAGATGATTACTTCAAACAATTCTTTCGGCGCGACAGAAATCGTCTTGCAGTTTAATTTGTCAAAGAGTATTGACGCTGCGGCAACAGACGTGCAGTCGGCAATCCAAAGGGCGACCGGCAACTTGCCGTCAGACCTCCCGTCCCAACCGTCGTTTTCAAAGGACAACCCCAACGACATGCCGATATTGCTTCTTTCTGTTTTGAGCGACTCAATGACTGAAGGGCAGCTTTACGAATACGCTTTTGCTGAAATCGCGCAGAAGATTTCCATGATAGACGGTGTTTCAAAGGTCGATGTTTATGCGGCTCCGCGCGCTGTGCGTGTTGAAGCCGACATGCAAAAGCTTTTCAACATGGGCATAACCATGTCGGAGCTTCGCGCGGCTTTGTCCCGCACGACGAACATGTACGGCGCGGGCAACCTTGAAGGCCCGAACAACCAGTTCATAATTTTGCCCGACACGCAGCTAAACTACGCCGCAGACTATGAAAAAATTATAATTTCTTACAAGGACGGCATTCCCGTGTTTTTGCGCGATGTCGCGAAAGTTATAGACGGCTTGCAGTACGACACTTGGAACAAGTCTTTCTTTTCGCGCAACAGCCTTGGCATAGACCAGAATGTCGCAAGCTCCGTTATTTTGGGCATTCGCAAAACTTCCACCGGCAACGCAATTTCAACCGTGGCGGCGGTAAGGGAAAAAATTAAGGAAATTGAAGCGCAAATTCCGTCTTCCATGAAAATTTCCCAGACTTACGACCGCTCGCAGCTTATTCTCGACAACATTGAGGACGTTGAAGAGACAATTATTATAGCATTTATACTGGTTGTCGTAATCATATTTTTGTTCTTGGGAAGAATAAGGGACACTCTTGTGCCCGCCATCGCGCTTCCGTTTTCTTTGGTTTTGACTTTTATTTTGATGAACGCATTCGGCTTTTCGCTCAACAATTTGTCCCTTATGGGGCTTACGATGGCGATAGGCTTTTTGGTTGACGACGCAATCGTGTTTTTGGAAAACACGGTGCGCAGAATGGAGGACTTTTCCGAAACTCCGACGCAGGCTACTTTCGCTTCCGCAAGGGAAATCAGTTTCACGATTTTGAGCATGACGCTTTCCCTTGCGGCAGTTTTCATTCCGCTTGTCTTTATGTCGGGCATTGTGGGAAGGGTTTTTAAGGAGTTTTCAATCACTATTGTTGCCGCCACCATAATGTCGGGCGTGGTGAGCCTTACGCTTACTCCGATGATGTGTTCGAGAATGTTGCAGCCGCGCAGCAAGGACCCGAATTCAAAAACCAAAATCGAAAAAATGGCGCACCGCTTGGAAAGCGCATTTCTTAAAATTTACTCTCCGACATTGCGCTGGATGCTTAGGCAGAATGTTTTGACGCTTCTTGTGATTGTTCTTTGCTTCTGGGGCACCGTGTATTTTGCGTCTGTATTGCCTAAGACGTTTTTCCCCGAAGGCGACAGCGGATTTGCGACTGGCGTTTTTGTAGCGTCAACCAAGAGTTCTCCCAAAGAAATCAGCAGGCTTCAAGACAATGTTTTTGAGGTGTTGAAGTCGGAGCCTGCTGTAAACGACGCCATTGCGGTTTCGGGCTTTTCGGGTTTTATGAATAGCAACATGGGCATAGTCTTCACTGTCTTGAAGGACAAAAAAGACCGCAAGCCCATAAACGAAGTCGTAAGCGGAATAAACGCAAGGGCGTCTTTGATACCCGGCGTTGTAATGCTTTTGCACGCTGAGCCGACTTTGGAAATTTCAACGGGCGCGGTTTCGACCCAGCAGGGCAAGTACCAGTTCGCTATAACTTCAATGGATTCAAACGAGCTTTACGCCGCCGCAGGCAAGCTGATGGCGAGGATGTATCAAAAGTACGGAACGTATTTTTCATCAATATCTTCCGACATGTACTTGGATAATCCGCAGCTTAATTTGCATCTCGACAGGGAGCATGCGTCAATGCTCGGCGTCAGCGCGGACAATTTTTCTTCCGCTTTCAGGGATTCTTACGCGAAGTTTTACTTCTATTTAATAAAATCCACGTTTAACCAGTATTGGTCTATTTTGGAAGCCAATGCCGACGAAAGGTCGTTTATCGCAAATGCCGAATCTTTGTTCTTCGCTCCCGACACTTACGTCACTTCGGGAATGCCGATAACTCCGATTGGCTCCGATGAAATCGCGTCTTCTGCGTACAATATTTCAAACTTGGTGCCGTTTAGCTCCATTGCAACAACCAGCACGACTCTCGCGCCTGTGTCGGTAAACCATATCGACAACTTCCCGTCTGTAACCATTTCATTCGACTTGGCGGAAGGCGTTGCCATTGGAGATGTCATGAATTGGCTAAATCCCATCGCGGACGAAGTCTTGCCCGAAGGTGTTGACGGCAAGTTTGTCGGCGAAGCCGTAACTTTCTCCGAGACAATCAAAAGCCTTGTGATATTGGCGATAGTCGCGATTTTCGTCATGTATGTCATTTTGGGCATATTGTACGAAAGCTATTTGCACCCGATTACCGTTTTGATTGCCTTGCCGATTGCGGTTGTGGGCGGCTTTGCGTGCCTCTACTTCTTCGGCTACCAGCTATCGGTATATTCGATTATCGGCATATTCATGCTTATGGGCATCGTTAAGAAAAACGGTATTTTGGTTGTTGACTTCGCGATAGCGGGCGAAGAGAGGGGCATGAGCCCCGAAGACGCCGTGCACACCGCGTGTATGGAGCGTTTCCGCCCAATTATAATGACGACTTTTGCGGCTCTCATGGGCATGCTTCCGATTGCTCTCGGTTGGGGCAAGGCGGACGCGGAAAGCAGAATACCGCTTGGCGTCGTTGTTGTAGGCGGCTTGATTTTCTCGCAAATCATAACTCTTTACATAACCCCTGTCGTGTACTTGTGGATTGACAAGCTTCAGCGCAATGTTTTCGACAAAATCCCCTTCTTTGCGAGAGGCAATCTGAATGATTAAGGAATTTATATGAAAGACTTTTTTCTTAAAATATCTCTTGCGCTTTCAACCGTGGCTCTTGTGGCCTGCTCGGTTGACAGTCAGGTGGCGAAAAATCCTACCAAGTTTTGGAAAGCTCCATCCGACGCAATGCCCGAAACCTATTACCGCCCGTCCCAAATTCAAACTGACGGAATTGTGGAAAATCAGGAAGAGGCCTTGTGCGCGGCTGAAAAGCTGATTGCGGGCAAGGTGCTGAGCCTTGAAGACTTGATTGACATTGCGCTTGAAAACAACACTGCAACCCGCGGATATTGGTTTTCCGCGAAAGTTTACGCCGCGCAGAAGGGAAAAGTTGACGCGCAGTATTATCCGTCCGTCAGCGTCGGGGCAAACGTTTACAGGCAGAAGACACGCCAGATTTCGGTCGTAAATTACGCAGTCGGCACGTTTTGGGATACGGGTTACGGCGCATCTTTGGACATAAACTGGCTTTTGTTTGACTTCGGAAAGCGCGAAAGCCGGTCTTCCGCGGCGCGCGACGCATTGAGGGCGGCAAATTTCAGCTATAACCAAAGCTTGCAGGATATGGTTTTGAACGTTTACGTCGCTTATTTTAATTTCTATAATGCGATGGCGTCTGTAAGAACCGCAAAAGCCAATCTTGACGACGCGAAAAGCGCGTACGAGGCCGCCGACGCCAGGTTTAAAAATTCCGTAGGCAACAAGCAGGACGCGCTCAGGGCTTTGGCAAATTCAAAAAATGCCGAATATTCGCTGGAATCGGCAAGGGCGTCTGTCGAAGAGGCAAGGGCGAATCTCGCGCGCGTTTTGGGCATTGAAATCACGCATGATTTAAAAATTTCAAACAAAATATCAATTCCCGAAAGTTCAGAGGCGCAAAAGCGGGTTGAAGACCTGATGGCGTCTGCCTTGAAATCCCGCCAAGACGTTTTGGCTTCATACGCAAATTACGCCGCCGCCCAAAAAACAACCCAGGCAGACAAGCTTGACTATCTTCCCAAAATCGGCACAAAAGGCTCTTTCGAATGGGGCGATTTTGCAAACGACCGCTACTACCATACGCCAAGCAACAATTATTCCGTTGCCGCAGTGCTCACTTGGGATTTGTTTGACGGCTTTACGCGCAAATACGAACTTATAAGCGCACAGGCAAAGGAACGCGCGGCGGCGCAGGAATTGAAGCAGGCTCAAATAGAAGTCGTCGCAAATGTGTGGTCGAGCTATTACGCTTATAAGAGTGCGCTAAAACAGCTTGAAAGCACGAAAGCGGCAGTCAAGGCGAGCCTCGAAGCATACGAGGCGACAAAAACCGCCTACGATAACGGCGTAAGCACTCTTACCGACCTTTTGAACTCTCAGTCGCTTTTGTCGCAGGCGCGCCAGCAGAAGGTGAACGCCGAATCTTATGTGGCTACAAGCGTGGCGCATCTTGCGCATTCGGTTGGCGGGCTCACCGCAAATATCGGCACTGATTGAATTTTCGCTTGAACTGAAATCAAAAAGGCTTCAAACTTAAATTTATTATGATGAAACGCATTCTGATTACGGTTGTCGCGCTTGGGCTTTCCTTGGGCGCAGGGGCTAAGGATTTGTTCAAAAAAGATTTAAGCAATGCCCATTGCAAGGAGCCTGTTTGGTCTTTTAACGAAAAAGGTGAACTTTCGTCAACGAAAGACCAAATTTTGTGGACGAACGAAGAGTATGAAAACTTTGAGCTTACACTCGACTTTAAAGTAACAAAGGCGGGCAACGGCGGAATTATCATATACTCGAAAAATAACGACAACTGGATTCCCGAATCAATCGAAATCCAAATTGCCGACTACGACTATTGGCTTGGAAAATTCGGGCCGAAGGGAACTTGCGGCGCGGTATTCGGCTTTCAGGGGGTCGATAAAAACTACACAAAGCCGCTCAACGAATGGAATACGCTAAAACTTGTCTGCAAGGGGCAGTCCGTAAAAGTTTACATAAACGGCGAACTTGCAAACGATTTCGACATGTCGAAATTTACCGACAAGGATAAAAATCCCGACGGTTCACAGCCGTTTGCGTGGCTTAGGGCAAAGGCGAGGGCGGAAGTTCCGACGGTCGGCAACATAGGCTTTCAGGGCTTGCACGGGACGGGCAATACGTTCTACCGCAACATAAAAATAAAACCAATAAAGTAAAATCTTTCAGGCGGCGTAAAAATTGCGCCGCTTTTTTATTGCCTAAAAGCTTTCTTTTCATTGAATTTGAAACAATGAGAATTTATCCTGCAATAGACATTAAAGACGGCAAATGCGTGCGCCTTAGACAGGGCGAGGCAAACGATAAAACCGTCTATTTTGAAAATCCGTTCGACGCCGCGCTGTCGTTTGCCGACGCGGGAGCTGACAGAATTCACGTTGTGGACTTGGACGGCGCGTTCGCGGGGGGGCTTGCAAATCTGAAAGCTGTCGAAAAAATCGCGGGTTTGGGAATTTTTGTCGAAATGGGCGGCGGAATGCGGGAAGTCGGTGCAGTTCAAAACGCAGTCGATTGCGGAGTCCAAAGGGCGATTATCGGCACGAAAGCATGTACAAATCCCGAATTTATAGAGGAGCTTCTTTCGATTTTCGGCGAAAAAATCGCAGTCGGAATAGACGCAAAAGACGGCAACGTTGCAATCAAAGGCTGGGTTGAAGTCTCGCAAAAAAAGGCGTCCGACTTGGCTCTTGAAATGGCTAAAATGGGCGTCAAAAATTTGATATACACCGATATTTCAACCGACGGAATGCTTACGGGCGCAAACATTCCCGCCCAAAAAGCTATGAAAGAACTGATTGCACCCTACGGAATGGGCTTGATTGCCTCTGGCGGAGTTGCAAGCAGGGAAGACATAATAAAACTCGACGCAATAGGTGGTTTGGAAGGCGCAATCGTAGGCAAGGCAATCTACGAAAAGCGCGTTGATTTAAAAGAAATCATAGGACTTGTAAAACACTAAAATTTTTTCCTTTGCAAATTTCTCCAAAAAAGACGGTAAAAAACCGTCTTTTTTTGTGCTTGTTTGAAGGTTTTTTAATCGTTAGAGAGCCACCATATTTTTATTATGTCGAATAGTGTTGTATAATCTGTAAAATGCGTTTGCGATTAAACGAAGAATAATTCTGCTTTACGGGTGTAAAAAATTCAAATAAACCAATCGTCCAATACAAAGCATCTAAAAAAAAAGAGGAGGGCAATACCTCCTCTTATAAAGTTAATATTTGGTTTTTATTTTTTAAGCCCGATATTGGTCAGGATAAAATCCTTTTCGGTTTTTGACCATTCGTCGTTCCAGCCGTGTCCGACGCCTTGCATATAGAGTTTTTGCTTCTTGCCCGCGTAATTGTTGAACATTGAAGTCACTGCAGTGGGCGAGCAAGTGTTGTCTATCAAACCGATTCCTACATACATCTTTGCCTTGATTTTTGACGCCATAAGCGCGGGGTCGAAATATCTGCCGTTTTCGAGCTGGGTTGTCATGGTTTCGTTGTGAACCCAGTCGGGCCAGCCTGAGCGGCGTTTGATGCTTTCGCCGCCGTTATCGCACATCGCGGGGCAGAGCGGCGTTATGACGTTTACTTTCGGGCATAGGTATGCCGCAACTATCGTTTGCGCGCCGCCTTGGCTGAATCCGCGCACTGCAATGTTGCGCTTATCCCATTCGGGGCGGGACATCGCAAGGCGCAGGGTTTGGTAAACGCGCTTGAACATTCCCGTAAAATAGACATCTTGCGGGGTTTCGGTTATGCCGCGGTTGCGGTACGGAATTTTACCGCCGTCAAGATGGACTTTGTTATCGATATACTCTTTACGCGCCTCGTCCTTTAAGTCGGGCGAAATTGCGTGCGGATTCATTGAAATGCCGATTGCGCCTTCTTTGGCGAAATTTACAGCGTCTCGCAAATCGGCGGAGTAAGAACCCGCTCCGTAAAAAGTAGCAACGATTGGCATCTTTTCTTCTTTGCCGATGGGAATTGCAATGTATCCGTCTGCAACCACGCCGCCGATTGAGCCGTATTCAGCGTTATCGACTTTGACTTCAAAGCGGTAAAGCTCCGCGCCGTACGGGCTTTTGTCTGCATTGAAATCGCGGATTTTGGTAAGCTTTGCTTTCTTTGGCGACTGCTTTTCGACTTCTTTTTTATACGCATTCCAAAATTTGTCGAGATCTTTCGGGGCGGTGGTTGCGGGCTTTAGCTTTTCGGGAGCAACAACCACGCCACATGCTTTTTCCTCGCGCTTTTTTTCGCCTTCTTTGATTTTCGGCGCAAACACTTTAAATTCAAGCCATGCGGGAATTTCAGCGGTAAATTTTACAGGTTCGCTGTATTGTCCCGAACTTACGCGCTTGCCGTTTTGCTTCAATTCAAAATGCGCGTCTTCGGGAGTGTCCACCGCGGAAAATTCTATGGTTTCGCCAATTTTTGCGATGTTTTCTTTCGCAGAATTGCTTACGGCAAATTCCGCAAATATCGTAGAACACGCGAAAATTGACAATAGTAGGATAGTGCTTTTTTTCATAATAAATTGCGTTCTTTTGCAAAGTTATCAATACAGAAGAATTGAAAATTTATGCTATAAAATTAAAAAGCCTTCAAGATTTTATTTTGATAAAAACAAACTTTACAGCGTTTAAGACATTGCGCATTATAAATCTTTTAACCTTTGAATTTTTTATGAAAGAAGAAGTTGCGCAATCTCCGAAACCCAATTTTTTACGAAGAATATACGATTGGATCATCGCATGGGCGGAAACGCCTTACGGTCTGTGGGCACTTGCGATACTCTCGTTTGCGGAGTCGTCATTCTTCCCGATACCTCCCGATGTTCTCTTGATACCTCTTGTTTTCTGCGATCCTAAAAGATGGTGGAAGATTGCGGGAATTTGCACGTTGTTTTCGGTTCTTGGCGGAATTTTGGGCTGGTGGATAGGGTATTTCGCATGGGACAACTTAAAGGATTTCTTTTACGCCTATATACCGGGATTTACGCACGAACATTTTGACTATGTACAAAATTTATACCAAGAATACGGATTTATGGCAGTCTTGGGTGCGGCATTTACGCCTATTCCGTATAAGATTTTCACGATAGCGGCAGGAGTTTTCGACCTGAATTTAATAACTTTGATTTTGGCGTCGCTTGTCGGCAGGGGCGGAAGATTTTTCCTTGTAGGATTTATAATATACCTTATCGGACCAAAAGCAAAAGAATGGATAGATAAATACTTTAACCTGATAGCGACATTATTTTTTATTCTATTATTGACAGGTTTCGCCGCTATCAAATTTATAGGGTAGAATCCCAAATTAAAATAATTTTTGTTTGCCTTTTTAATTTTTCCATGGTAACATTTTGTTGTCATGGAAAATTTAAATGCATTTTATTCTAAAGAAAACGACAATTTAAAAGTATGGGGATTCGACCTTGGTAAAGGTTCTTTTGGCTATGCCGTAAGGTTTGGGTTGGATTTTTTAGATGTGCAGTCTTTATTGTTGGACGCGGATTTTGCTGAAACTAAAACTGCTGCCTTAAATAGAAGTTTATGCCGTTTGAGAAAGGGGCATATAGCACGCGAAATGTGGCTCGAAAAATGTTTGAAGGAATGCGGCATTGAAGTCTTAAAACGAAGGAAAGTCGGTCTTATAGACGGTAAATGGCAACTCATTCAAAAGGGAGATATGCGCTTAGAAAAAGAATTTCCATCTGAAGGAGAGGATATTTGCTATTGTGGCATTGCTTTGAGATGCAAATTGATTTTGGGCGAAAAACTTGAAAGCTGGCAAGTTTTCAAGGCTTTAAATTCGGCAATTCAAAATCGCGGATATGACAAAGAGGTTCCATGGAAAGAAGGCGGAGATTCTAAATCAAAAAAGGAAAACGGAAGCGAGTATGAAAAAAGTTTGAATTTGTTTAAAACGCAATTTGATGAGCTTCTTTTGAATTTGGAAAATTTGGAAGCGCGTTCAAAATATGAATATCCATGTTTTTTTAAGGCGGCAAAAATGGGATTGTGGAATCCTAAAAATCCTGAAGAGGTTTTGACAAGGATAGATAATCATTCTGAAAAAGCAAAGGGCTATGTTGTGCCATGCGAGTGTGTCGAAAAGGAATTTATAAAGCTTGTGGAGATGGCGACTTTGCAGTATCCGAAACTCGCCGGAAAGTCCAAGTATTTTTTATACGGCCCGTCGGAAACAAAATATGCCTCATACTGTCCGAATTTAAGAAAGCAGTTCAATTTGAAGCGCGGGGCTGATACGGATTGGCAAGGTGCACTTGGCCAGAAAATTCCGAGATTTGACAATCGAGTTGTTGATAAATGCAGGCTTATTCCGCGCTTAAATGTATGCAAAATCAAGCCGCTTGAAAAAATAAAAAACAATGACGACTTGCTGTATTATGAAATCGTAACGGCGTTTAAATTGCTGAATTTGCGTTTTTTCAGAAACAGAAATATCGAATCGTTAAGCTTTGACGAATTTACAGAGCTTTTCGCAATCGCAAAGAAAAGCAAATACAAGGTCGGCGCGCGCGATATGCAAAAATTTATGGTAAAAATCGGGGCAGAAATATTAGACGAGAATCAGTCGAAAATAGAGTCTCCTAAAGAAAGCGGTCGTGCGTCTTTTTCAAGACCAGCAATGAAAATTTTACATGGGTTGATTTTTTCTGGGAAGTCTCCTGCTGAATATTATGAGGAATGTCTGCAAAAAATTTCAAATGAAAATCCGCAAAAGGGGCTCGTAAAAGATGATTTACTATTTTTGAAAGCGATGGGAAAGGTCGAGTGGAATTCAATATACATTCCCGATGTTGAAAATTTCAAGCTTGCCGATTTTTCCGTGCAAAAAAGGGAGGATGAAATTAACAAGCTTATAGGCTCTCAAAACGATCCGATTGTAAGGCACAGGTTATTTTTCTTCTATTCTCAGTTAAAAAGGTTGGAAGCTAAATTCGGCATTCCCGATAAAATTGTAATTGAATTTGTAAGAGACGATTTCTTGGGCGAAAAACGCAAAAAAGATCTCCATATTGCGATGAAAAAGCGCAGGGAAGAAAAGCTTAAAAATGCAAAGGATATGGATAATCTGCATCCGGAGTATAAAGGTAATAAGCTATTGCTCAAATGGGAATTGTTTAGAAAGCAGAAAGGAATTTGTATTTATACGAGAGAAGCTTTACAGCCAACTGAAGTTCCCAATCTTGAAATAGAGCACATAGTTCCAAGAAGCAGGGGAGGTCCCGACGCAATGTATAACTATGTTTTGACAAAAGAATCCACTAACAAAGAAAAGGGCGATAGAACTCCGTTTGAGTGGCTTTCTTCCAATCCCATAAATTGGGCTTCTTATGTAGACCGAGTACGTAAACTTCAGTATGAATTGGGCGCGAAACGTTGCAAACTTCTCGTCGAAAAAGACGCGGAAACGCTTGTGGAAAAATATACGGCATTGGCTGAAACTGCGTGGGTTTCAAAGCTTGCACAGCGCATAGCATGCCTGCATTTTGGCTTCCAATATGCTGGCAACAAGGGAGATAAAAAAGTGTTTACCGTTTCCGGAGGAATGACTTCGAGAATACGAAGCGCGTACAAATTAAATAGA
This sequence comes from Intestinicryptomonas porci, assembly GCF_033971905.1. Classification (NCBI taxonomy): domain Bacteria; kingdom Pseudomonadati; phylum Verrucomicrobiota; class Opitutia; order Opitutales; family Intestinicryptomonadaceae; genus Intestinicryptomonas; species Intestinicryptomonas porci. The sequence goes on along the minus strand of NZ_JALBUT010000007.1, from coordinate 79,969 downwards.
ATTCTCCGTGAGGACTGGTCTACGGAGGAGGCTGTTAAGATTTTGGACGAATTAAAATCCAAATTAAATGCAAAAGAAAATATCGAAGACAGGGAAAATACTTTAAGGAAAATCAGCGAGTTGAAATCCAAAATTGAGGAAACCGGATTTTTGAGAAAATATGTTGACCAAATTGAGGATTTTGAAAAAGAAATTTTGTCAAACGAGGAACGCCTTAAAAAACTCGAAGAACTCGACCAAAAGAACAGGAAAAACAACAAGCACCATGCACTGGACGCAATGTGTCTTTGTTTCGCTCCAACGGGCAAAGACGCTCGCAAGGTAAAATTGGACAGAATATTTCCGCAATCTATAAAAATTTCAGCTGAAGAATTTTTTAGAAAATATTTGGACGCGATAATTCCAAATAATGTCGCGGTAAAAAAACCGAGTCTAGAAGAAACTTTCTATTCTAAGAAAGAGCGAAACGGCAAAATTTATATAGAACGGAAGTATAATTTAAAAGATCTTGCTTATACTGGATTGAATCCCAAATACAATTTGGGAACTTTGGAAAAGCTGGTTAAAGAAGACAAGATTGTAAACAAGTACATAAGAAATATTGTGAGAGATTTTGCTAAAACAAAACCTAACGAATCCGAATGGATAAATTGGTGCGAGAATTTGCGTTTGCCTTCGAAGTTCGGCAAGGGAACTCGCGTGAAAAGGGTTTTAGTTAACGTGGGCAAGCCCAATGAATATAAGGACTTGTCGAAAGACGGAAGTGGCGCATACAAGCGCGGTAAGACTCACAAAGGGCAAATTGTTTGGAAAAACTTGAAAGGAAAGTATAAAGTTACTCCGATATATGCTCATTCTTCAAAAATTCAAGTTATACAGGAGTTGAATAAACACAGTGATTTTGTCGAGATTGGTGGCATATTCAAAACTGGTTGCCTTGTGAAATTAGAAAATGATATTTTAAATGATAAAAATGTAATATTATTAAAAAAAGGTGTTTATGTTTTGAATACAATAAAAACAAAAGGAGATACTAAACTTACTGATTCAAATGGAGTGTCAGTTAATGCAATTAACATAAACAATCTTATGAATGCGGGAATGAAGCGAATAAAATTGGATTAGAATGAGCTATCATATTTTGCATATAACCGATTTTGGATGCAAACTCTCGAAGGAGAGGGGAATGCTTGTATGTAAAAAAGATAGTAAGGAGATAGGGAGAATAGCTATTGAAGATTTGCGCGCCGTTGTAATTTTAAACGAGGCAACTTCTATCAGTGGCTCTTTGTTGACGGAGCTTGCGGATATAGATGCCGTAGTAATACATTGTAAAAAATTTAAGCCCGTTGGCATAACACTGCCGAATATACGCACATACGACGCTAAAGTTGTTTTAAACCAATCTGCCGGCAATAAAAATTTAAATTCGGCGATATGGCGGCGGCTTCTGCATTCAAAGATTACAAACAGCGTTAATTGCCTTAAAAATATGGGGGTTGTTAATTCAAGAATGGAGCAGATGTTTTTGAATTCTAAAACTGAATTGAACGAGGCGTGGTTTGCGCGCGAATATTGGAAACATTATTTTCCAAGAATGGGAGAGCTTGGTGGGCGTAGAAATTCTCAGGATGAATCGTCAAAAATAAATGTTTTGCTGAATTACGGATACGGAATTTTAGGAGGTATTATTCACAGAAGCATTATTGTTTCCGGATTGAATTATTTATTAGGAGTAAATCATAAAACGTATTATCGAAATACTCCGCTAGTTTATGATGTAATAGAGCCTTTCAGAGCTTTTGTGGATTATGCCTTGTATAAATATGTCCTCAGTTCCGATGTTTTATCAATTCGGATGTGGTCTGTTTTTTTCGGAAAATTTTTGAAAGAGTATCGGGTACAAAAAGCTAAAAACAGCTTAAAACTTTTGGATAGCGTAGATATAGTCTGTGAAAGTCTTGCCAACGTTTATCGCTATAAAAAAGCGGATTTTTTATGGACTCCGATTCTTAATTTATGAAAATTGAAAAGAAAAGTCCGTTTAGAATGGGATGGCTTATGGCAATGTTTGATTTACCCGTTCTTTTGGAGGAAGAGCGTAAAGAGGCTACGCGTTTTAGAAAGGCATTGTTGGATGATGGGTTTATAATGATTCAATATTCCGTTTATTCGCGTCCGTGCGTTTCTTTGGAAAAAATGATGAAGTATTACGAACGCGTTAAAACTTACGCGCCGACAACGGGGGATATAAGACTGTTGTTTTTTACGGATAAACAATGGGGAATGAGTAAACTTGTGTGTCGCGCGCCAAAAAAGTTGGAAAAGATTCCGAAGCAAATAGAATTTTTTGACAGTCTGCAAAAAGAAGAACCTAAATACGATGTAGATGAAAACAACAACTTTTTGTTGTTTTGAAAAATAAAAATGCCGAATTCCAAGGTGCTAAGCAGAGCATGGAATTCGGCAAAATCAGTTAAGACTTTACAACAAAAATTTTATTTAAATATTGGCACAATAAATATTTGTGTCAATATTATTTTTGGAAAGATCACTTTGTTGTAAAGTCAAAACGTAAATCATTTCAGAAATCAGAGAATTTTCATTTTTGGAAAGATCACTTTGTTGTAAAGTCAAAACAAGTCGAGCCTTAGAATAAACTGTCTTTCGATTTTTGGAAAGATCACTTTGTTGTAAAGTCAAAACAAAGCTTACGGTTGGCGAACCGTCGGACGAATTTTTGGAAAGATCACTTTGTTGTAAAGTCAAAACCGCAAAATGGACAGGGCTTCAATTCTTCATATTTTTGGAAAGATCACTTTGTTGTAAAGTCAAAACAATGGTGCAGAGATGCCTTAAAGACAATCAATTTTTGGAAAGATCACTTTGTTGTAAAGTCAAAACCTTAATGCCCGCAATATCACCGACGGCATCATTTTTGGAAAGATCACTTTGTTGTAAAGTCAAAACGCCGAGCTTGCGGCATTGCTTGGTTCTAAGATTTTTGGAAAGATCACTTTGTTGTAAAGTCAAAACATAGCGGATTACGGCGTTTTTTTGAATTACATTTTTGGAAAGATCACTTTGTTGTAAAGTCAAAACTATTCCATACTTCTGCGCAAGCTCGAGTGCATTTTTGGAAAGATCACTTTGTTGTATATTATTATATGATTTTTTGCCAATTTTAATTCTATGAAGTTCCTTAAAAAAGAAGGCTTGAAAAAGTCGGGGAGAGGGGGTAGTTTGTGGGGATTAATTTTTAATTGTGAGGTTTATTATGTCTTGGCAGCGTTTTAAAAAATATTTTTGCGAAGTTCCGTCTCTCGGTTTTTCCATTGACATTAGCCGCGTCAATTTCCCGGACGCTTTCTTTGGTTCGATGTCCGATAAAATTCAAAAGGCTTTTTCGGATATGGATGCGCTTGTCGGCGGGGCGGTTGCAAATCCCGATGAAAACCGCATGGTGGGGCATTACTGGCTGAGAAACTCTTCTCTCGCGCCGTCTGATGAATTGAAGTCGCAGATAGACGAAAACATTTTGCGCATAAAGGAATTTGCAAAGAAAGTTCATTCGGGCGAAATTAGGGGTGCGGACGGAAAATTTGAAAATCTTTTGTGCATAGGTATAGGCGGTTCTGCTTTGGGCCCCGAATTTGTCGCCGATGCCCTGTCGCGCCCGTCGTCTGACAAGATGTCGGTTTTCTTTTTGGACAACACCGACCCCGACGGTTTTGATTTGGTTTTTGAGCGTCTTTCGGGCAAGCTCGGGAAAACTTTGGCGGTCATTGCTTCAAAGTCGGGCGGAACTCCAGAGCCTCGAAACGCCATGCTTGAATCTCAAAAAAAGTGGGAGGACGCGGGGCTTGACTTTGCCCGCCACTCGGTTGTGACGACAGGCAACGGCAGCAAGCTTTTTAATTACGCTAAAGAGCGCAATTTTTTAGAAATTTTCCCGATGTGGGACTGGGTTGGTGGCAGGACGAGCGAGTTTGCCGCTGTCGGGCTTTTGCCTGCCGCCTTGCAGGGGATAGACATTGACGCTCTTCTTTTGGGTGCGCGCCTGATGGACGAGGCAACTTCAAACAAAGACTTTATGAAAAATCCTGCGATGCTTCTTGCCTTGATGTGGTATTTTTGCACGGGTGGCGCGGGCAAAAAGGATATGGTGATATTGCCTTACAAGGACAGGCTTTTGCTTCTTTCGCGCTATTTGCAGCAGCTCATAATGGAGTCTCTCGGCAAGGAGTTTGACTTGCAGGGCAACAGGGTAGAGCAGGGTATAAGCGTTTACGGCAACAAAGGCTCTACCGACCAGCATGCATATGTTCAGCAATTAAGGGACGGCGTAAACAATTTCTTTGTTACATTTATCGAAGTATTGAAATCCCGCGAGGGCGGTTCTGTTGAAGTTGAAGAGGGCGGCATTACAAGCGGAGACTATTTGCGGGCGTTCTTGCTTGGCACGCGCGAGGCGTTGTCGGCAAAGGGTAGGGAATCTATTACTTTGACATTGCCCGATGTTTCCGAAAAATCAATCGGCGCAATTATTGCGCTGTTTGACAGGGCGACGGGCTTTTACGCTTCGTTTATCGGCATAAATGCCTACCATCAGCCAGGTGTTGAGGCGGGCAAGAAAGCGGCAGGCAGAATTTTGGAAATCAAAAAGGCTATATCGGCATTGATTGAGCAAAATCCGAATTTGACCATAGAAGAGCTTGCGGAAAAATCGGGTTATGTCGGCGACGAGGAGCTGATATTCAAGCTTATGCAAAAGTAAGGTTTTTGTCGGATAAAAAAAGCGCGGTTTTCCGCGCTTTTTTTATGGACTTTGGCAAATATCAGTTTTATTTCAGCCCCAATTTTTTGTTTGGATTTTTGTCCATTTGCAATACCAATGTTCCGCCTTTTGAGATTTCGGAGTGGTCAATCCAAAGTCTGTTTAACGGCTTTCCGTTCAGCGAAACCGATTTTATATAGACGTTTTCGGGCGAATTGTTCTTGGCGATGATTGTGAACTTCTTGCCCTTATGGTATTTTTTGTCGAGATTAAATTCGATTTTGTCGAATACGGGGCTTGTTATTTCGTAGCGGGTGTCTCCCGGGCAGATTGGGTGTATGCCTGCCGATGCAAGAACATACCAAGCCGACATTTGCCCTACATCCTCATTCCCGACGAGCCCCAAAACGTCGTTGCCGTACGCTTTGTCGCAAATTTTGCGTGTCCACTTTTGGGTTAGGTATGGCTTTGACGTGTGGTTGAACATAAACGGAACCTGGTGGTTTGGCTCGTTCGGGTGGTTATAGTAGTTGTTCCACATAAAATCTTCGGGAGTGTTGTCGAAGAACGTTTCGAGTTCTTGCAGGAAAAATTCTTCGCCCATAAGTGATTTCAAGCCTTTTATGTCGTGCGGAACAAACCAACCTTGCTGGAAGTTGTTGCTTTCGACACAGCCTTGGTCGTGGCGTGTTTTATCAAAAGGGACTTCAATCCATTCTCCGTTTTTTCTGATTTTTGATGGCGTCCAGTTTCCGTTGGCGTCTTTTGCCCTGAACCATTTTACAGATTCGTCCCAAATGTTTTTGTAATTCAAAGAGACTTCATAAAATTTTTTTGTATCCTCTTCCTTGCCGAGAAGTTCCGCAAGTTTGCCGACGCACCACGAGCCGTACGCAATTTCAAGCGTTTGCGATACCAAGTTCGGGCAGTAGCCGATTTTGTGGAAATTATAATTGTTGCCGTCGCGTTTTAGCGTGGTGTTTTTGCAAAACTCAAAGGCTTTTTCGGCGTCGAAGGTGCGTATGCCTTTTGCGTATGCGTCGGCAATCACCGATATTGCGGGGTCTCCGACCATGCAGCCCGAATAGGAATTCATGAACTCCCAGCGCGGAAGCATTGCCTTGTGCGTCGGGGTAAGCTCTGCAAGCTGGACGAATGTGTTTATCTGGTCGCTTACGATGTCGGGGCGTATGATTGTAAGGAGCGGAAATTGGCTTCTAAATACGTCCCAGCCGCTGAATATTGTGCGGTAAGTAAAACCTTCTGCTTTCTTTACGGTTTTGTCGGCTGCAATGTATTCTCCGTTGAAGTCGCTTGCGGCGCGCGGGTCTATCATTGTATGGTATAATGCCGTGTAAAATATTGTTTTATCGCGCTCGCTTCCGCCTTCAACTTTCATTTTAGACAAGGATTGCGACCACTGTTTTCGCGTTTTATTGACGAGATTTTCAAAGTCCCAGTCTTTTATGTCGTTTTGCAGATTTTGCTTCGCGTTTTCAATGCTGACAAAAGAAATGCCGACTTTCAAAAACACTTCTTCCGCTTCTTTTGTTTCAAACTTTGCAAAAAAGCCGATATGCGCGCCTTGCGCCGATTTTTCAAGGGGTTTTTTTTCGGCGTTTGCCGCCATTTCGTAAAATTCTATTTTTTGGTGGGAGTCAACTTTGCGCTTCTTTAAGAGTTCTTCCGGATATTTTACTTCCCAATAGCCGCAGTTTTCAAGCGGTTTTGAAAATTGCGCGTAGAAATGCACTGTATAGTCTCCCTTGCCCGCTCCGTTTCCCCATCCGCCGTTTTCGGGGGGGCATTTCATGTATCCTTGTATGGTGTTTGCGTTTACCTTTTTAATGAACTGTTCGCTGTTTGAACCTCCTATTCTTCGGGAGAGGTCTATCAAGATGTTCGATTGATTGCTCTTTGGAAACGTCATTTTCATCATGCCCGAACGAGGAGCTGCGGCAAGCTCGACTTTTATTGAATAGTCATCGAGAATGACAGAGTAGTATCCCGCTTTCGCGATTTCCGTATCGTGCGAAAATTTTGACCGCCAGCCTTTTATTTGTTTGTTTTCAGGATTGGGAACATTCAAGTCCTGCCGTGGCGGAAGTCCTTTTGTGGTGCGGATTTCCCCTGTCGTTGGCATAACGAGGAAGTTCCCGAAGTCGCCAAACCAGCCTATGCCCGACATATGGGTGAAGCTGAAACCTTCTATTGTCGAATGATGCCAGGAATATCCAGGGCCGTTGTCGCCGCCCGTAATTGTGTCGGGGCTTAACTGTACAAGCCCGAAAGGCGTTGCCGCGCCCGGGAAAGTTTTGCCAAGTCCGTGCCCCGATTTTGCGGCGGAGTTTGAAGTGGACGCTCCTATAATTGTGTTGATGTAATCGACAGGCTCTTTTTTTTGCGCAAAGAGCATTGCGGAAATCGAAAATAAGGTTATGCAAAGTATCGGCCTCTTGAAAAAGGAGTAATTCATGGTTCTTTTCTAAATATAAAGTGCGCTTGTGTGTCAAATATAAAATTAAGTTTGTTATTTAAAACACAAGAAACGCGTTTTGTTGCAGCCTATTTTGCGTTGAACTTCGTCTGCTTTCTGCCGATTATTTTGTATTCTATCGGTGGCGCGGTATAGATATAGTTGTTTTTGCCCTTGCGCGATGTTGCCGAAATATACAGAAAATCGCTTAAAACGCCTTGCAGATTTTTGTTTGCCTGCAAGAAAACCTGAAACTCGGCAGGGTCGTCGGGCTTTATTGTTATGGGGCGCAGGCGCAAGCCGCGGGCGGTTTTGTAGGGGGTTATGCGTATGTTGCCGTTAAAGCCGTTTTCGCGGACGAGTTTTAGGTTGAGTTCAAGCGTATTGCCCGCTCCGATTGTTGCGGGCAAAGACGGCAGTTCTCCCCATTCAATCCTAAACGGGGCTTTGGGCAGAGTTGAAACGTTCGCGCTTTCTATCGGAAGCGTGTGCGTGATAAAAAACGCCTGCGTAAGCTCTTCCGAAGCCGTTACGGGGATTTCCCTTGTTTCATCTCCGAATTTTGCGATGGCAAAAAGCTTCGGTTCAAAGTTTTTAACATTGCATGTTTCCTTTGCTTTAAGAACCAAAAAGGCAAAGTTCTTTTTCTTTTGAATTACGCATTTTTCCGCCGTTATGCCTTCGGGAAGATCTTTTGCGATAATTTCAATGTCTCCGTCCCAGCCGCCTTTTTTTACGGCTGAAATGCCGAGGGGGGCGAAATTTCCCTTTGGCAGTTGTGGATTTGAATGTGTGAGCAAAACTTGCAAATCTCGTTTTGGTTTTGCTATTTTGAGCCTGAAAACGCAGTCGTCCGCGCCTTTATTTTGGGCTTCATCAAGAATTAGAAGAAAATCTCCGCTTGTTGCAAATTTGTGTATTATGCGGGAATCGAACTGGGCGGTTATAAGCCCGAAAGAGGCGTCGTCAAAGTCGTCGTTAAAGGCAATTTGCTTTCCGCTTTTTAAATTGACAAGCTTTAAGCGGCTGTCAACGGGGTATCCCAGGCGCGAGCCGAGGACTTCAAATGTCAGCTCTTCGCCTTTTTTCGCCCTGATAAGAAATTGGAATTTATCGTATGGTTTTTTAAAAATCCCGTTTATGACGCACGGAATTTTGAGCGGCTCTTGCGGAATTTGCAAATTCGCCTCCGCCTTGATTTCGGGCAAATCTTCAAATTCAAATTTAACCGAATTTGATGAAATTGAATTTTTGGAAAGAGATATTTCTTTTAAATTCAAGTCCTTCGCATCTTTTGAGACTTTAAGCTTTTTTGATGGAAGGTTTACGCCGTCCACATCGACTTCCGTAATTTCTTTTGAATTGCCTCCGCACGGAAAAATTGACTTTATGAACGGAAGCTCTCCCGCCCTGAGCCTGTAAACAAAGTCGTCCCGCCCGCGGTAGAGCGCGTCTTTTATTTCCAGAAAATAGGACGCTGTTTTTTCGGGAGTGAAAATTAAAACGGGGTCGGGCGAATTTTGAAAGTCATCGACATATTCGAGAGATATTCCGTCTTGCCCGTAAAGGCGCATGGTAGCCTGAAACCATCCCGGCACTGCGTCTGCGAGGTATGGGCGGATTTTTCGGGCATGAAGGTCGAAGACGTAGGTTTTGCCTTTTTCGAGTTTGAACTCGTAAAAATCCCTGTCGCCCTCGTAGATTTGCCCGTTTATGGCGGCAGGCAGTTTATCGATTTTTTGCGCGGTTTTTATTGAGGAATGCGGCGGGTTTTCGAGTATTTCCAATAAATTTTCGACTTCAAAAAAATACCGCGTTGAAGCCCCTTCGGAGCTTGTCAGGCGCAAATCGCGCGTTCCTGTTTCGGCGTCCTTTGAAATTTTGATTTCGGCTTCGATAAACTTCATTCCCTTTGCTTCGTTTCTCTTTGCCGCCGCCTGTGCGCGTTCGGGAGGCATTTCGTTTATGCTTATGATTTTTGCGGAAACTCCCTTGCCCGAAATTGAAATTCCGTTTGCGAAGTCGGCGTCGAGTGCGCCTATTACGGCTTTGAATGTCGAGCCGGTTTTTCCGCCTGCGGGATAGACGAACATTACAGACGGCGGTTTTGCGAACGCCGCAAGAGGAATCAGAAGCAAAGCGGGAAGTATTTTTATAAATCGCGGCATATCAAATTTCCATAATTTCTGAAAGCATTCCGCCCGAATCTTTTTCGCCGACTTCAGCGGGGACGACCTTCGCTACACAGCCCGTCGGGTGGGGGAGAGGAGAATTTGTATCAACGCCCGCAAGCGCGTAAATGCTCGCGCTCAAATCCCATGGATATACGGGGCGTTCTACTACGTTTGAGCCTGTCTCGTCGGTCTTTCCGACAACGTTTCCGCCCTTGAAGCCGCCTCCTGCGACAAGCCAGCTGAATGCCGCCCCAAAGTGGTTGCGCCCGCCCATCCAAGGGGTGTTATACATGATTTTTGGAGTTCTGCCGAACTCTCCGCCTAGCGTTACGATTGTTGTTTTTAGAAGCCCGCGTTCATCGAGGTCGTTTATTAACGCGGCGTAAGCCTTGTCGAGAGCGGGCAGAAGTGTTGACATCGCCTCAAAGTGCTTTTTGTGCGTGTCCCAGCCGTGGAGCATTACGTTTACATAAGTCGCTCCCGCTTCGACGAGCCTTCTCGCAAGCAGGAGCTGCTGTCCGTAGTACTTTTCGGCTCCGCTTTTTGCCGTTCCATAGGCTTCGCGAGTTTTTTGCGGCTCAAGCGACAAGTCGAAAGCCTTTTTTCCGTTGCCTGCCAGCATTGAAAACGCCGTCTGCCGTTGGGAGTCCGCGTTTTGCATTTCCTGCGTGGGAAGTTCGGCAAGATTGTCGAGGGCTGAAAGCAAGTCTCTGCGCGATTGTATGCGCATTGCGTCGTTTTTTAATTTCGATGGGCGAGGCTTTTTCTTGTTTTCAAGCTCCAAATCCGCGCGCGAAATTATGCCCGACGCCGCAAACGACCTTCCGCTTTCGCCGATAAATCCTGATTCGTCAAACCTTGAATAGGGATCCATGATTGAGATGAATGCGGGAAGATCCGCTCCCGATTTTCTTGCGACTTTTGATGAAATGATTGAGCCCATCGAAGGGTACACCAATTCCCCGCCTGCGGGAACACCCGAAAGCATCATGTAGGTTGAAACTTCGTGCGAGTTGTCCTTGTGGGTCATTCCGCGAATGATTGAATATTTGTCGGCGCACTTAGCGGTAAGCGGCATTGTTTGGGAAATTACTATGCCGTCAACATTGGTCGGGCATATTTTCGTATATGGGCCGATTATGCCGCTTGCAGCTTCGGGCTTTGGGTCGAAAGTGTCGATGTGGCACGGACCTCCCGCAAGGAAAATTGAAATTACCGCCTTTGCCTTGGGCGTTTGCGCAGGGGCGTCCATCGCCAAAAGAGACGGGCTTAAAAGGCGGTTTAGTGCAAGCCCCGCCGCTGTCACCGCGCCGAATTTAATGAAATCGCGGCGCGAGCATAAATATTGGGTGTTCATTTTTTAGCCTTGCGTTAGAGTTTAAATAGAAATTCCTTTGTGTTTATTAGCGCCCAAGCGATGTCTTTTAAGCCTTCGTAAGTCGTTTTTGCGTTTTCTTCCAAATATTTTTTTGACGCATCGAGCTCTTTTTGTGTGGGAAATCTTGTAAGAAAAGTCAAATAGAGGGTTGTTATTTTTTTGTGCGGCGGAATTGGCTGTTTTGCGAGGTCTTTTAAAAATTGCGACTTGTCGAGCTTCGAATTTATGTTTGAAGAGCCGAGCAAGTGCAAAATCTGCTGCATGGAAAGCTTGTTTGAGCGGTCGTTTAGGTGCGACGAATTTCTGCCCGGTTTCCCAAACAGGGTTAAAAACGGGTTTGAAACACTGCCGTCGTGCAGTTGGATTGCCCTGAAATCTTCGGGCCAGAACGCGTAGGGTTCGGGCGTTATGCTTTTAAACGGCTGGTAAACTCCGAAAATTCCGCTAATTATGTCGTTTAAGCTCTCCGCATCAAGCCGCGCGGGAATGTGGCGCGAAAACAGGGTGTCGTCGTTTGCGTTTGATGGATTTGTGCGGCTTGAGCGCGAGTAGGCGTCAGATAAAAATATTTCCTTAAATACCGCCTTTAAGTCGTAGCCCGATTTTACGAAGACGTCTTCAAGATATTTTTCAAGTTTAGGATTTGACGAAATTTTGTTTGGGCGCAGGTCGTCGGCAGGGTTTGTAATTCCCGCGCCGAAAATCCAGTGCCAAATCCTGTTTACGGCGATTTTCGCAAAGTACGGATTTTTCTCGTCGGTAAGCCATTTTACGAAGGCTTCGCGCGGGTCTTTTCCTGCTTCCGAAGTTATTTTTTCGCCGAATATTTGAAATTCTTGGGGATTTTTGCCGGGTATGTCAAAGGTCAGTATTTCCTCTTTCCATTCCTTTGATTTTTTAAACGACAGGTGCTTGAAAATTGCGGCGAACTTTTTGCCGTCCTCTTCCGTCCATGATTCTTCGGGGTGGGGGTGGCATTTGACGCAGTTTGTGCGCACTCCCATGAATACGAGGGCGGCGGCTTCGGCGAAATTTTCCGCGTTCTTTTCGTTTACGGCTCTATAAAAATTCACGGGCGGATTTTTGAAGTTGCTTCCCGACGAAAGCAACATTTCCCGCGCCAAAATGTCATATGGAACGCCGCTTTCAAGCGAATCTCTTATCCAAGTGTGGTAAGCTTGCGCGGCGTTTGGCCAGAGGTTGCTTGGAAATTCGCTTTTTATGCGCAGAACATCGGAAAGGCGCATTGAAAGCATATCCAAAAATTCGGGTGAACCCATAACTTTATTAACCGCCTTTTCGCGCTTTGCCTTGTCTTGGCTCTTCAAAAAATCTTCGGCTGTTTTTGCGTCAGGCAGAAGTCCCGTTGCGTCAAGGTAAAGCCGCCTTAAAAATTCGCCGTCGGAACATTTTTCGGAGGGTTCAACTTCGCAAATTTCTAAATTTTCGTTTATGAATGTATCGATTTTTGACGGCGAACGCGGAGTTGCCTTTTTTGCTTTATTCGATTTTTTTACAGAGGTCTTTGGCGTTTCGTTTTTTGCGTAAAATGCCGCAGAGACAAATGTCCTTTCATGCGAGGCGTTCAGCGTATGAAACCCCGCCTTTCTTGCCGTAATTGCGCCGTTTTCGATTTCCAAGTCCGCGCTTGGTTTGATTTTTGCTGTGCTTGTAATGTCTTGCGGAGGGCTTCCGTCTTTAAAATGGGCGGTGATTGTAATTTTAGACGGAACACCCACAGTTAAAAGATTTTCTTTTGCCTTGATTTCAAGGCGCAGAATGTTTGATTTTTTTTCGGATTTTGCGCCGTTTTGATTTTCGCCCAAATTATTCTTTTGCGCGAACAAAGAGGCTTCGGGGCATACCGCGATGGCTGCCATCGATATTCCGAAAAAAATCCCCCTGAATGCTTTTTTCAACATAGTGTGTTTGTAAAAATAAAACGCCCGATTGCTAAAAAAGTTTCATTTTATTTTTTAAATCAATTTTGAAATGGCAAGACAAAAAACGCCGCAATTTTTTCTTGCGGCGTGAAATAGAAATTTGCACTTTCTTATTTTTCCGCGCTGCGGCGCGCTATGGAAATAAGCATGTCGGCTACAAAGCCCTGGTTTTGCCCGAAATTGGCGAGCATAAATTTGCCGTCTTTTTCGATTATGAACGCGGCGTCATAGGAGTTTATTTTGCCGTCTTTTTCGCGCGTGAACACGATGACATAAGCTTCATTGAACTTTGCTATGAATTTAAACTTTTTATGGTATGTTATGTATTCTTTAAGCGCGTCTTTCTGTTCGTCCAAAGTCATTGAAAGATATTGCGCGGTATAGACTTCTCTCGATTTAGGCGTCATTATTTCAGCGTATGCGGGCAGGTTAAGCCTGTAAAATTCAGCTTGCGCTTCCTTGTAAAATTTCAGCACGGGCAAGTCCGCGTTTTTGCCGTTTGATATGTCGATAAATTCGATGTCGGAATAAAACGGCTCGTTGTTTGAACGCGATGGATTGGCGTTTCTCACCGATTCGGACAGTATTGAAATAAGGTTGTTTTTTGCGGATACGTCCCACTTCCAAATTCCGCCGTCGAGTTTTAAGGCAAAGTAGTTCATGTCGGGGCGCAACTTGCTTTCGGGGCTTTTAAAGAAAGCCAGTGCGTCGCTTTTGGGATTCCAAAAAACGCAGTTTGTTATCAGAGCTTTTTTGGGGTCGCCAAGCCTTTTTAAAAATGATTTTGCCTTCTTTATGTCCTTTGGGTCCAAGATGTGGTTGTCGAAGTTTTCCGTCTGGTTTAGGATTGCAAAAAGGGCGTCTTTTATCGCGCGGTTTGTGTTTGGATTTTCAAAATTTGCGCGGGACAGGGTTATCGAATTTTTGGACACCACGTCTTTTGAGTCGATTTTCAAGACATACGGGAATGCGTAGCTTTCCGCTGTTATTTTTTCCGCGTATGAAAGTGAAAAGGGAAGGGCGAACAAAAAAATCATCAAGGTTTTCAGTTTCATTTTTATTCCTTTTTTCCGTGTTCGGCGTTGACTTTTATCGCGATACCGCCTCTTGCATTGAAAATGCCTTCAACTTCGCACCAGTGTGGCTGCATTGCCGAAACCAAGTCGTTTAAAATGACGTTTACAACATGTTCATGGAAGCATCCCTCGTTTCGGAAACTCCAAAGGTAGAATTTAAGCGACTTGCTTTCCACAATCTTTTCGTTCGGGATATAACGGATTGTGATTTTTGCGAAATCGGGCTGTCCCGTAATGGGGCAAAGGCAGGTAAATTCGTCTGTCGTAAGCTCGACGGCGTATTTGCGGTTTTTGTCGCGGTTTGGGAATGTTTCGAGAATTTTGGAGGGCTTGTTCAGCTTTTTGCCCAGCAGTTTCAAGCCAAATTCATTTTTCTTTGATTTTCTTTCCGACGTTGATTTTGCCATATTAGTCTTCAAATTTTGCGGATAGAACTTCTTGCGTCTGCCTTTCCCTGAACTCAATCAGGGTTTTGCGCCTGTCGGCGTTTGAAAGCGCGAGGATTTGCAGTGCCGCGACTGCGGCGTTTACCGCCCCCGCCTTGCCGATTGCAAAAGTCATTACGGGAACGCCTCTCGGCATTTGGACTGTTGAAAGAAGCGAATCCAAGCCGTCTAATGCCCAGCCCTTCATGGGAACTCCCAAGATGGGAAGATGCGTTTGCGAGGCCAGGACGCCCGCAAGGTGCGCGGCGCCTCCCGCGGCTGCAATGATTACCTTTACTCCGCGCCCTTCCGCAGTGCGGGCAAGCTCTTCCGCCTTTGCGGGCGTGCGGTGCGCCGACGCTATTGCGCGGTCGTAGGCAATGCCTAAATTGTCGAGGGTTTTGGCGCAGTGCTGCATTGTTTCCCAATCGCTTTTGCTACCCATTATAATAAGGACTTCAGGATTTTTTTCGTTTAACATGGGGTTTATTTTTAAATCAAAGGCGATGTTTGCAAGCAAAATAATCCGCTTTTGCGGGTCAAATAAAAAGCTTTTCTTAACGGAGTTTCTTTGATAGGTTAAAGCGTAAATTTTTTATAAAATGAAAATTGTAATAGTAGGCGCAGGCGAAGTCGGCAGGTATTTATCCCAGCTTTTGAGCGAGAGGGACGATGACGTAACTTTGATAGAAACTTCCGAAGAGACGGCTTTGAGCCTCGAAGAAGAGCAGGACGTGCGCGTGGTTGCGGGAAACGGAGCTTCCGCAAAAGTGTTGAAAAGCGCGGGCGCGGGCTCTTGCGACTTCTTTTTGGCGATGACATCGCACGACCAGATAAACATAGTTGCCTGCGCGATAGCAAGCAAGCTCGGCGCAAAATTCACCGCCGCCAGAATTCACGACCAGGTTTACGCCGACAATTCCGTTTTAAACTATCAGGACTATTTCAACATCGACTACCTTTTAAATCCCGAGGCTCTTTGCGCGGTGGAATTTGCCAAGGCGATACGCAATCCCGAGCGCGTTGCGGTCGAAGATTTCGCGAGGGGGGAAATCGAAGTGCAGAGGGTTGAAGTCGCGGCGGAGTCGAAACTTCTCGGAAAGCCTTTGCGCGACATAAAATTTCCCGATGAAATGAGGGTCGGCTACGTTCAGCGCGGCGGCAAAATGTTTATCGCCACTGCCGACACCAAACTTTGCGAGGGCGACATTGTGACGGTTTTGGGCTCTTCCCGAAATCTTTTTGAGAAAAGCAGAATTTTCACGGGCGAAAAATCGCTCCCGAAAACAAGTGTAGTGATTTACGGCGCAACAGACATCGCAATTTCTCTTGCGAGGCTTTTGTCGCATCCGCGCTTTCAAGTAAGGATTATCGAGCCCGACTTGAATTTGTGCAAGTCCATTGCCGAAAATTTTCCGAAAATAACGGTTATAAACGGCACGGCAACCTCTCTTAAACTCTTGGAAGAAGAAGACATAGGAGACGCCGACTACTTCGTCGCCTGCACGCGCGACGACGAGGAAAATATCATGACCGGGCTTCAAGCCAAAAAGCTTGGCGTAAAGCACATTCACCTTACCATAAACAAGCCCGACTACGAAGCTGTTTTAAGCAATATGTCTGAAATCATGGGGCTTGACTTGGTGCTTTCTCCGCGAAGGGTGACGGCGTCCGAAATTTTCAGGTATCTTTCAAAGGAAAAGTACGCGAAAGTCGGTAAGCTTGACGATGAAAACGTCGAGCTTATCGAAGTCAGGGTTTCGGAAAACAGCAAGTGCGCAGGCAAGAGAATATTCGAGGCAAACCTGCCCCACGGCTGCATAATCGCCGCTTTGATGCACAAAAACACTTCAAAAGTTCCCTCCGCAAACGATGTCATAAGCGCGGGGGACAGGCTGATTGCCATATCGTCCAAAGAGAACGTCAAAAAACTGGTCTCTCTTTTGGTGGGCTGAAAAATGAACTACTCAATAATATTCAAGCTGCTTTCTATCATATTTGCGACAATTTCAGTCGCATTCGGGGCGGCTTTGTGCGTTTCCATGTACTATTCTGAAAACGCAGTTGAGGCGGGGGCGTACGAATCTTGGATTGCGTCTGTTGCAATCGCCGTGGTTTTCAGCGCGATATTTTATTTGCCCGCAAGAAATTCGTCAAAAAAGATATTCAGAAAAGAAGCCTTGTGCGTTGTAGGTCTTGGGTGGATTTTATGCTCGATTTTGGGGTCTACGCCATATCTCTTGATTTTAAATTGCGGTTTTTCGGACGCTTTTTTCGAGTCTGTAAGCGGATTTACGTCAACGGGGGCGAGCGTTTTCGGCAATGTGGAGTCTTTCCCCAAAAGCATTTTGTTTTGGAGGGCGTTAACCCAGTGGATAGGTGGCTTGGGCGTCGTCATTTTCTTCGTCGCGCTTTTGTCGTCTCTTGGCACGGGTGCAAAGGCGATTTATTTGAGCGAGTCGAACAGGGACGCCTCCATGATTGACGGCGAAAGGCTGCAAAGCAAGGTTTTCAGGATAATTGCCTTGTATGTCGGCTTGTCGGCTCTCTGCTGTTTTGCCTACTATATTGCAAAAATGCCGATGTTCGAGGCTGTTTGCCACATGATGACGACGGTTTCGACAGGCGGATTCAGCGTTAAAAACAACAGCTTTTCGGCTTACCCGTCTGTTTCAATCAAATGGATTGCCATTGTTTTCATGTTTATAGGCGGTATGAATTTCGCCGTCATAATAATGATTTTAAAAGGCAAGTTCAGGGAAGTCTTGCAAAACAGCGAGCTCAAAGTCTATGCCGCGATAGTTTTGATGCTGGCTGCCGGCATATTTTTATCCACGGCGGATTTCGGGCATTTCGGCTTTGCGAAACTGTTTAAAAATATGACCGATTCAATGTTTACGGTCGTTTCAATAATAACTTCAACGGGATTTGCCGACATCGACTACCAGACGTGGCTTCCTATCACGCACGTTTTGGTTTTCTTTATGTTTGTGACGGGAGCTTGTTCGGGTTCGACTTCGGGAGGGCTGAAAATTTTCAGGGCTCTTGCGCTTGTAAAAATCGGTTTAAACGATATTGAAAAGTCGTTTAGGCCCAACGTCGTGCGGTTGGTGCGTATGAACGGAAAGGCAATGTATGATTCGCAGGTGCGCGACATTTTGTCGTTTGTGTCGCTATATGCCGTAATTGCGATTTTGGGAATGATAATGCTTTCGGCAATGGAGCCTAAGATGTCTTTTGGAGGATGCCTTTCCACGGTTGTTTCCGCAATATCGAACATAGGTCCCGGGCTTAACGAGACTTCGCCGACGCAGACATTCGGATTTTTAAGCCCTTCATCCAAATTTTTGTTGTCGATAATAATGATTATGGGCAGGCTTGAATTTTATGCGGTTTTGGCTCTTTTCATGCCTTCGCTATGGAGAAATTTCAAATGAAAAACAGAGTTAAATTAGGAGTGAACATAGACCATGGCGCGACTCTGCGCCAGGCGCGCTATCGCGATGTCTGCGCAAATTCCAAAATCGTGGTAGAACCCGACATTTTGGAGCTTGCCCGACTTGCCCAAAAGGGCGGCGCAGATTCCATCACAGCCCATTTGCGCGAGGATCGCAGGCACATGACGGACGCAGATTTGTTTAATTTGCGCGAGAATATTTCAGTGCCTCTTAACATGGAGATGGCTTGCGCGGAAGGCGTATTGAAAGTCGCCTTGAAAGTGCGTCCCGACTACGCCTGCTTGGTTCCCGAAAACCGTTTGGAGGTCACCACAGAGGGCGGTTTGGACGTCGTTTTGCACCGCGCAAAAGTTTCTGAAACTGTTTCCGCGCTATCTGATATCGGCGTCGTCTGCTCGCTTTTCATCGACCCCGACTTCAAGCAGATAGAGGCGGCAAAGGAAATAGGCTCTCCCGTAATAGAACTGCATACGGGGGCATACGCGAACGCATGGGGAAACCCTAAAAAATTTGAAGAGGAGTTTTTGCGGATAAAAAACGCGGTGGAATTTGCAAGGTCTATTGGCTTGACCGTCAACGCAGGGCACGGCTTAAACTATGTTAATGTTTCCAAAATCGTTGCCTTGGGCGGGTTTAACGAGCTTAACATAGGCCATACGATAGTTTCACAGGCTCTTGTTTGCGGATTTGAAGAGGCGGTGCGCCGAATGAAGGAGCTTCTTAAATAATGTCGGCGGTAGGTGTTGGCATAGACTTGGTTGACGTTGCGAGAATTGCCTCGATGCGCCTTCGCTACGGCGACGAATTTTTGAAGCGCAATTTTTGCGATTTTGAAATTGATTACTGCGGGAAATTCAAGTCTCCCGACATCCACTATGCGGCGAGGTTTGCCGCGAAAGAGGCTATTGTGAAGGCTCTCGGCACGGGTTTTAGCGGCGGAATTACGCCAAAAAGCGTTGGGGTAAAAAACGGCGAAAACGGCGCGCCGTGCGCGGTGCTTGGCGATGCCGCCGCAAAGCGTCTTAAAGAAATCGGGGCTTCCAAAATTTTAATAAGCATAACGCATTTGAAAGATTACGCGGAGGCAATCGCCATTGCCGAGGAATAGCTTTATGGAAAATTTTTGCGACAGCATTTTAACCTGCAAAGAAAGCGCGGAGTTTGAGGCGGATTTCTTTAAGGGCGACGTCGAAAAGGAGCTTTTTGCAATGCGCCAAGCCTCAAAAAAAATTGCAGAAATTGTTTTAGGGGAATTTGGCAGGATTTTGGAAGCTTCTCCTAAAATCCTTGTGCTGTCGGGTTCGGGGCATAACGGCGGCGACGCTCTTGGCGCGGCACTGGAAATTTTAAACAGGCTGCCGTCTTCAAAAATCGACGTGTTTTTTACGGATAAAAACAGGTTAAAGCCCAATACGCAAAAAATTTGCGGCGAATTGTTTTCTTTCAAAAATTCGGTTTTTGAAGTTTCTGAAATTTCAGGGGAATACGATTTGGTTTTGGAAGGGCTTGCGGGCATGAGTTTAAAACCTCCGCTTCGCAAGGGGTTGGAAAGGGCGATTGTGTCCGCAAACGCGCTTTCCGCAAAGCTGAAAGTCAGCGTTGATTTGCCTGCGGGAATGTCGGACGAGCCTTGCGGCGCGGTTTTTAAAAGCGATTTGTGCGTAATGGCGGGCATTGCGAAAGCACCTCTTTTCAATCCTGAAAACAGGGGTATTGCCGGCAGGCTTCGATATGCCGACTTGGGATTTTTACCTAATCTTAAAACAAAAAAATCGATTGTAAGCGAAAGGGTTTTAAAGCCGCTTTTAAAACTTCGCAATGTCTGTTCCGACAAGCGAAGCTACGGGCATTTGTTTGTTTTTGCGGGGTCGAGAAACTATGCGGGCGCGGCTTTAATGAATGTTAAGGCGGCAATAAGAAGCGGGGTGGGGCTTGTCAGCGCGTTTGTTCCCGAAAACCTTGCGCCGTCGTTTGCCGCCGCCGAGCCTGCCGCGATTTGGATTCCGTGCCCGACAACCGAAGACGGCTCTTTGTCTCTTGAAACGTTTTCTCTTTTCAGGGAGCGCGCGGGAAAGGAAACTGCCGTTTTGGCGGGTTCGGGGCTTTCAGGCAATCCCGAAACATTGGCGTTGGTTTCGGAAGTTTTAAGGCATACGGAGGCGAAAGTTGTTCTCGATGCCGATGCAATTTCAAAATCGGTAATCGCAAGTGCGAAGGAAAACAGAACGTTGATTACTCCCCACCACGGAGAGTTTTTGAGAGTTGCAAGGTCTGTTGATGACGGTGGCTTGTCGGATTTTTCGAAGTCAAGAAAAATTGCGATTCTTTTGAAGTCGGAATTGTCGAGAATTGCGGACGGATCAAATTTTGCGTTTAACATTTCGGGTTCGCCAATACTTTCCCGCGCGGGAAGCGGAGACATTTTGGCGGGCATTGCAGGCGGATTGTTGGCGAGAGCGGATTTGGATTTTACCCCGTTTGAGTCAGGGTGCGCGGCGGCTTTCATCGCGGGAAAAATTGCCGAAAAAGCTTGTTTAAAATACGGTGAAAACGCATATTCTTCGAGCTGCGCGTTCGATTTTTTCAGGGAGATTTTTTAGTTTATGACAGATTTGGCAGAAAGTTATTTGAGGCTGTCGTTAATTCCGAATGTCGGGGCAACCACCATCAAAAAGCTGATTTCAAAATTCGGCTCTCCGATAGACGCCTTGAAGGCTTCGAGGTCAGACGTAATGCAGCTTGAAAGGGTTGGGGCTAAAATCGCCGACGCCTTTGTTGAGGGTAGGGACAAGGTTGACATAGATTTAGCAAAGCGCAAGTTAAAGGCTTTCAATGCCGACTATGTTTGCATTGACGACGGGCGGTATCCGCAGCTCTTGCGCACGATTTACGACGCCCCCGTAGGGCTTTATGTTGCGGGAAACGCAGATTTGAACGCTCCTTCCATTGCAATAGTCGGGTGCAGAAACTGCAGCATATACGGCTCTTTGGTTGCGAGGAAATTCGGTGCGGGGCTTGGCTCTTTGGGCTTGACGGTGGTAAGCGGTCTTGCCCGCGGAATAGACAGCTTTGCGCATCAGGGCGCGCTTGATGTAAAGGCGAAAACCGTCGCTGTTTTAGGGTGCGGCATCGACATTGTTTATCCGCCTGAAAATGTGGATTTGTACCGCAGGATAATCGAAACAGGCGCGGTAATTTCGGAATATCCGTTCGGCACCCGCGCCGACCGCCAGACTTTCCCCATGCGAAACCGCATAATTGCGGGCATGACTTCCGCAACATTGCTTGTCGAAAGCGACATAAGGGGCGGCGGAATGATTACGGCGCGCCTTGCGTGCGATAACGGAAGGGACGTCTTTGCAATTCCCGGGCGCATAGATTCGCCCACAAGCGCGGGGTGCCACCTCATGATAAGCGAGGGCGCGCGCCTTGCAACCTGCGTTGAAGACATAGCAAGCGAGTTAGGCTATGCGGGGCAGTTTGAGCTTGGGCTTAGAAATTCCGAAAACGCGAAAAAGTTTAATTTCGAGGAAGGCTCGGCGGAGGCTTCCGTTTATTCTGTTTTATCGAAGGGGGACGCTTTGGCGGCAGACGAGATTTCGGTTCTTGCAAAGCTTTCCATGCCCGAAGTCTTGTCTGTAATGCTTTCTTTGGAGCTTTCAAAAGCCGTGAAAAAGCGCGCGGACGGCAGGTGGGAGAAAAATATTTAAGCATACATGAAAAATTTGAAAAGAGACGCAATTCTGTTTGTAATAATAGCCTTGGTTTTTTGCCTTGGCAGGCTTTCGATTTATTTTATTTTTTCCGAATTTGAGGAAAGCAGGATTACGCTTGCGTGGATAAAACGCTCGCTTCAGTTCGATTTTATGTCGGCGGCGTATTTCATTTTGCCGACAGCCGTAATTACAATCGCCGGCATGTTTTCAGGCAGGGAATTTTTAAGGCTTAAAAAAACATATGCGGTTTTGGCCATAATGGTTGCCGCTTCGCTTGCGGTCTTAAACGTCTGCTATTTTTTCGAGTACAAGAGCCAGTTCAATTTTTGGATTTTCGGAATTTTCTTTGACGACGCAGGGGCAATTTTTAACACGATAAAAGAACAGTATCCCGAGTCTTTAATGATTTTGGGATTTGGAGCCTTCTTTGCGGCACTGGTATTTTTTGTAAATGCGGTTTTCGGCAAAAAGTCGGAAAAATCTGAAAGGCTTCCGCTTAAAAAATCAGTGTTGTTTTGCGCGGCTTATGTGTTTTTGCTGTTTGTGCTTTTGCGCGGTGTGAGAATTTCAGGCAGACCCTTGCAGGTTCGCGATATTGCCGTAACTGCCGACGAGCACATGAATAACTTAATACCGACTTCCGCATATTGCCTGAAAGAGGAAGTTTTCAGGTTTTTGACGGCAAAGCTTTCTGGCGGGCTTAAAAACTTCAACGCAAGAGAAAAGGATTTGCCGCATTTTCTAAACAGCGTTTTCGGGGGAGAATTCAAGACGATTGACGAGCCTTTAAAGAGGGTTTCAAAGGGCGCATTGATTGAAAGACCTTCGCGCATTTTCGTCATAATATGCGAAAGCCACTCCGCATGGCCCCTGATTGAAGATTTACCCGATTACGACATCATTCCGAACACAAAAAAACTGCTTGAAAATTCCGTGTTTTCAAGACGCTCATTCCCTTCCGGAAACGGAACAATGGCGACGGTTTCGTCGATAATAAGCGGCATTCCTTATTGCGGAATTTCAGTTGAGGGCGTTTTGAAGAAAACGGACGATTTTGCGTTTGCGAAGTTTATGAAGCGTCTCGGCTATTCTTCAACCTTCTATTACGGAGGGCAGAGCACTTGGCTCAGGCTTGGAGAATTTGCCTCTTTTATGGGCTTTGACAGGGTTGTGGGCGGTGAAAAAATGGGCGATGTTTTCGGCACGGTCGAATGGGGCGTGCGCGACAGGGATTTGTTTGAGTTTATTGAAAAATCCGAAATCCCCGAAAATTCGTTCAATATGGTTTTGACGGTTTCAAACCATCAGCCTTACGACGTCGATTTAAAGGCGGAAAATTGTCCTGCGGTTTTGAAGAGCGAAGACGACAACAAAATTTGGCATGCCTGGTACACTGACAAATATCTGGGAATTTTCATTGAAAAAATGCTGAAAAAGTATCCCGATTCGATATTCGTGGTTACGGGAGACCATCCCTCTCGCTACAAGCCCGAAAAAATCAGAAAAATTGACGAATTTGACCATGTCGTGCCGATTATATTTGCGGGGCGCGGCGTTCAGGACATCGCTTTTGAAAAAGATTTCGCAAAGCATTTGGACATCTTTCCCACTCTTGTGGAAATGATTGCCCCGAAGGGGTTTGAATACAAAACTTGGGGCGAGTCGATGTTTGAGAAATCCCGCAAAGTTCCGCCGTTATACGTCAAAGCCATTGTTTCGGACGGCAAAATAATCGGGCTTTCATCTTCCGACTGCCCCGAAAAAATGCGCGAACTTGCCCGCAGGTACCACGCGCTTGCCTATTACCGCTCAAAAAACAGCGAAGAGCTTCCCAAAGAGAAATAAAAAAACGCCGAAGTTTTTAATCTTCGGCATTGTTTTTTATTGCGCTTTTTTAGATAGCATATTGTCGAAAAATTCGGTTATGTCGGTTTGCGTTTCAGCTTCCTGGTACGCCATTGCATCTCTCGGGTGTTCGTTTAAAAAGCCCGTAATCATGTAGGAGTTCGCAAAGCCCCAGCCGAGTTTTTCGCGCATCGGCTCTATATGGTTTTGCACGCATTTTAAGCTTGGGCGGACGTCTCTTCCGACATATCCGAGCATAAGCTCCATTGCGCAGTTGCCCGCGCCTCTTCCAAGACCCGCCATGGTTGCGTCTATGAAATCGACTCCGCACTCAACCGCTTCTATCGACTTTGCGAATGCAAGCTGTAAGTTGTTGTGGGCGTGGAATCCTATTTTCTTTCCCGCGGCGGAGAGGCTGCGGCGGTATTTTTCCATCAGGTAGCGCACGTTTTCGCAGAAGAGCGAGCCGAAGGAATCCATAAGGTAGATTATGTCGGCGTCGGATTCGCTTAAAATTTCCAAATCCCTGCTAAGTTCGCTTTCCTTCAAGGCGCAGATTGCCATGAGGTTTAGCGAAACTTCGTAGCCTTTGTCCTTCGCGTCTTTTACCATGTCGAGCGCGTCATTTATCTGGTGCGAGTAGCAGGCGACGCGGATTAGGTCAATGGGCGATTTGTCCTTTGGCAGAATGTCCGTTTTGTAGTCGGATTTTCCTGTATCCGCCATCGCCGCGAGCTTTACCTCGCGCTTGCTGTCTCCAATAATCCGCAGGATGTCGCTTTCATCGCAAAATCTCCACGCGCCGTATTTGTCGGGGGAGTAGAGCTTCTTTGAGTTTTTGAAGCCGATTTCCATATAATTTATTCCGCTGTCGGCGCAGCAGTCGTAAATGGCGCGCACGACTTTGTCGTCAAAACGGCTGTCGTTCATGAGGCCGCCGTCTCTTATGGTGCAGTCCAGTATGTTAAGCGGAGTTTGCCTGTTTGAGGAGGCGAGGTCGCTTAGGCTTTTGTTTGTATTCATGATTTTTGAGATTTGTGTTTGGTAAAATAAAAAACCCGAACGCTTGTTCTAACGTCCGGGTTTTATGAATTTAATATGCGTATAACCGTCTGCCGTTAGAACTTGACCTTTCTACCGTAATAAAAGTAAAAGCTAAAAGCAAACGACTGCGCGTTGATATTCATAATATTTTCTATAAATCGAATTTTTTTAGATGAAGTCAAGCAATTTTTTGATGTTTTATTTTTCTTGCCGAAAGAGCCGTATTTTGAAAAATATTCGAATTTATGAAAACGCTTGCAGCAATACTCGTATTATTTTCAATTTTAACAGGCTCTCTTTTTGCAAAAGCTCCGATTACCGTGGCGGCAAAAAGCGACGTCATGAAAAAGGAAATTCCCGCCCTTGTAATTCTTCCCGACGATTACGAAAAATCGGGCAAGAGCTATCCTGTGATTTATCTTTTGCACGGCTTTGGCGGCAACTATCAAACATGGTACCACATAAAGCCGAACCTGCCCGAACTTGCCACTTCAAACCAGGTGATTTTCGTTTTGCCCGATGGAGCTACGAGTTGGTATTGGGACAGCCCCGTAAATCAAAATTTAAAGTATGAAACTTATGTGGCAAAAGAGCTTGTTGATTTTATCGACAGCTCATACCGCACAATCAAAAGCCCGAAGGGCAGGGCGATTGCAGGTCTTAGCATGGGCGGGCACGGCGCGATGTGGCTTGCGTTGAGGCACAAGGACGTTTTTGGCGCGGCGGGTGCAATCAGCGGCGGAGTTGACATTCGCCCGTTCCCCAAGAACTGGGACATGGCGAAAAATTTGGGCGAATATTCAAGCAATAAGGACGTTTGGGACGCGCATACCGTCATAAACCAAGTGGACGGCTTGAAAAACGGGGAGCTTGCGATATACATTGACTGCGGCTTTTCGGACTTTTTCTACCAGGTAAACTTGAATTTGCACAACAAGCTTTTGCAGATGAAAATCGACCACGACTATCTTGCCCGCCCAGGTGCTCACAACAATGCCTATTGGAATAACGCCATAGACTACAACATTTTGTTCTTCAAAAAATTCTTTTCAAAAAACTGAAATTTTTATGGCGCGGGATTTTCCCCGCGCTTTTTTTACGCATGCGCTTAAAAAAGCAAAAGCAGGGTTGAAACAAGCGTCATAAATATTATGAAGCCGCGGTAGCTTTTTTCGGGAAGATGCTTTACAAACAGTACGCCTAAAAACGCCCCTAAAAATATGCTTGGAATTGCGATTATGTTTAGAGCCAATGTTTGCGGCGTTATGTTGTTCCATGCAAAAATTTGAAGCGGGATTTTGAGGTAGTTTACTATCAGGAAGAACCACGCGCTTGTTCCCACAAATGCGTATTTCGGAAGCCTCATTGAAAGTAGGTAAACCGCCATAATCGGGCCCGCCGCATTGCCAATCATTGTGGTAAATCCCCCCAAAATTCCAAAAATTGCCGCGCACCACCATTTGGAAAATATCTTTTGGTTTTCCTCCATGGTGTTTTTTCTTGTTATGAACATCACTAAAAATCCCGCAAAAATGGATAGTGCCATCAGCTTCCCGAACATCGTCTTGTCTATCATGCTGTCAACCCATATCGCGAGGAAAAAACCCGCGATTGCGGTCGGCAGAAGCTTTAAAATGTATTTCCATTCGGCTTGGCGGCGGTAGTAAATAACCGCAAGCAAATCCGCAAAACACAGCATCGGCAAAATTACTCCCGTGGATTCCTTTCCGCCGAAAACCAGAGCCATCGCGGGAATGGCAAGCGTCATGATGCCCTGTATCCCCGTTTTCGACATTCCTACGATAATTCCGCAAATCAAAAGAAAAGAAATTTGCACGAGATCTCCGTCAAGATGGGAAAAATCAAAACAATCCATAAGAAAAGACAAGGTATTTTTTTTGCCAAGCGGAGCAAGTAAATAATTTTTTCTTTACGAGCATCGCAAAGAGTGGCAGTCTGGTTTCATGAAATTTTTAAGATTTAAACCTATCTATATGGAGCGCGTTTGGGGCGGCAGAGACTTTGAAAAAAAGCTCGGCAGGGAAATTCCTGAAAACAAGGTCATCGGCGAAGCTTGGGAAATTTGCGACAGACCCGAAGCCGAAAACCTTATTGTCGGCGGAAAGTTTGACGGAAAGACTATCCGCCAAGCCATAGAATCAGACGCAGAATATATCATGGGAAAGGGCTGGGCCCCCTCCAAAAAATTTCCGATACTCGTCAAGTGGCTTGATTGCCAGGAAAGGCTGAGTTTGCAAGTCCACCCGCCCGCATCGGTTGCGGCGTCGCTTGGAGGAGAACCCAAGACGGAAAATTGGTACGTCGCCGACTGCAAGGACGGCGCGGGATTGATTGCGGGTCTTAAAAAGGGAGCTACTAAGGCGGATTTTGTGGCAAGCCTTGCCGATAATTCAGCCGAAAAGCTCGTGCACCGCTTCCCAGTAAAAAAGGGCGATTCAATATTCGTGCAAAGCGGAAGAATTCACGCAATAGACGGCGGCAACTTGATTTTGGAAATACAGCAAAACTCCGACACGACTTACAGAGTCTATGACTGGGGCAGGGTGGGCTTGGACGGCAAGCCGCGCAAGCTCCATGTGGAAGAATCCATCGCAAGCATTGACTTTTCGGACTTCGAGCCGTCTCCAATCCACGTTGAAGGCAGCGGCAATATGTGCGAATGCAAAGAATTCAGAATAGACGTCGTGCGCTTGAACGCGGGCGAAGTCTATGAAATCAAATCGGGCGAGGCAATGAGAATTGTAAGCGTTGCGGAAGGCGAATTGTCTGACGACGAAGGCGAAGAGGTGAAGTTTTCCGAAAATATAGTAGTTCCCTTTGCTGAAAGCGTGAAATTTACCGCGACAAAGCCCTCGACTTTGCTTATTACGAGATAGCCTGCACTATTCGTTTTGCGTTGAAATATTTTTCATTTTTTGGAAAAAAACGTTTGACGAAAACAGGTTTTTTGGTACTTTCAAATACTTTAAAAAATCACTCCCTGATGGTGTAATGGTAGCACAAAGGATTTTGGTTCCTTTGGTTGGGGTTCGAATCCCTATCGGGGAATGGTATAAGCCGAGATGCAAGTCTCGGTTTTTTTGTTCACCGATAGGAATGAGATCCCCCAAGGGTTCGATGCCGAGGGTGTTGCAAAGCGACAGCCCGAGACAGTGGCTTTTTGCAGAGCAAAAAGAGCCGAGCGAAGCGAGTGCCGAGCTGACGCGGATTGGCGAAGCCAACCAAGTCACGAGCACAATCCCTATCGGGGAATGGGCTTGAAAAGCTCCTAAATCTAAGCATTTAGGAGCTTTTTTGTCGATAAATAAAGGGATTACACGGTATTTGGCTGTCCGAAAAATAGACTTATTGGGTTATCATATTGGCTGTTTTAAAAATAGCGGAGTAGTTTTAGAGAAATTTTGTGAATTTTAAAGGGGCTTGGGGGAGGTAAAACAAAAGCGGGCATTGCCCGCCTTGTTTATCCTGCAAATCTTGCAAGGTGTATAATCGAAATTTTCAATCCAAGCCCATTGCTTTGGCGACGCCCTTGCCGTATTCTAAATCAGCTTTCGAGCAGTTCTCAATGTGGCGTCTTTTTACAAATTCGGGAGAATCTCCCATTGCGCGCGCCGTGTTTGCAAAGAGACGCGCTTTTTGCTCGGCAGTCATCGCCTGAAATCTTTTTCGCGGCTGGGAGTAATAATCATCGTCGTCTTCTCGGAAGTTGTAATTGTCGCCATCGCCCGCAATTTCGGTTTTGGGTATGCGGTATTTAGGCTGTTCCTGCCATGCGCCGTATGAATTGGGTTCATAGCTTGTTTTGCCGCCGTGGTTTCCGTCAACGCGCATTTGCCCGTCTCTTGAATAACCCGTGAAGGGACAGCGGGGAGCGTTTACGGGAATTTGGTAGTGGTTTACTCCGAGCCGGTATCGTTGGGCGTCTCCGTATGCGAATAGCCGGGCTTGCAGCATTTTGTCCGGAGAAAATCCGATGCCGTGCACCACATTTGCAGGGTTAAACGCGGCTTGTTCGACGTCGGCAAAGTAGTTTTCGGGATTTTTATTAAGCTCCATTATCCCGACTTCTATTAGCGGAAACTGGTCTGTGTACCATTCCTTTGTGAGGTCAAACGGATTGTACGGCATTTTTTTTGCCTCCTCTTTTGTCATGACTTGAATGCAGAGTTTCCATTTGGGGAAGTCCCCTTTTTCTATATGTTCAAAGAGGTCGCGCTGGTGGCTGTCGCGGTCTTTTCCGATAAGCTTTTCGGCTTCTTCATCGGTCAGGAATTTTATAGGCTGCTGGCACACCCAGTGGAATTTTACCCAGACCAAATTTAAATCTTTGTCATACATGCTGAATGTATGGCTTCCGAAACCGTGCATATTGCGGTATGAAGCGGGAATGCCGTCGTCGCCCATTGTTATTGTTATTTGGTGCAGGGCTTCCGGCAGGCTTGTCCAAAAGTCCCAGTTATTTTTTGCCGAGCGCAGGTTTGTTTTTGGGTCTCTTTTAATGGCGTGGTTTAAATCCGAAAAGTGGTGCCCGTCGCGCAGGAAAAATACGGGAGTATTGTTGCCTACCAGATCCCAGTTGCCTTCCTCCGTGTAGAATTTTACGGCAAAGCCCCTGATGTCGCGTTCTGCGTCCGCGGCTCCGCGCTCTCCCGCGACTGTTGAAAAGCGCACAAAAACATCGGTCTTTTTGCCTATTTCAGAGAATATTTTTGCGCATGTGTATTTTGTGATGTCGTTTGTCACGGTGAATGTTCCGAATGCCCCGGAGCCTTTCGCGTGCATTCTTCTTTCAGGGATGACTTCGCGGTTGAAATTCGCCATTTTTTCCTGAAACCAAACGTCCTCCATAAGCATCGGTCCGCGCGGGCCTGCGGTTCTTGAATTTTGGTTGTCGAAAATCGGGCGTCCGAAATTATTGGTTAGTTTGTCTTTTTCCATAATACTTAAAGGGATTTAGTTTTTATTTCGGAAATAAAAAATCGCGATTAAAGAAAATTCATTGATATTGACAAATTTATGATGTCTTTGGGATAATGTTTTCATGTGGCAGACATATGCATTGTTATCGGCTTTCTTTGCTGCGCTTACTGCGATTTTTGCAAAAGTGGGGGTAAGCGGAGTTAATTCTAATTTGGCGACTGCCATTAGAACGGTCGTCATTTTGTTTATTGCGTGGGGGATAGTTTTTGCGACGGTTCCTCTTCGTGAAATAAGGGAAATTTCAAGGCACACTTTGCTTTTTTTGGTGCTTTCGGGAATGGCAACGGGCATTTCTTGGCTCTTTTATTTCAAGGCGCTGCAAATAGGGGAGGCTTCAAAGGTTGCCCCGCTTGAAAAGATAAGTGTGGCGTTTACGATAATTTTGGCGTTTGTGTTTTTGGGAGATCCGTTAAGTGTAAAGACCATCATTGGCGGAGTTTTAATTTTAGGTGGAGCATTGGTTCTTGCATTGTAAAATGCTTTTAAACTTTTTTTAAAAAAATCGTTCTTTTTTTGTTGACATATTTAAAAAGACTTCCAAATTAGTAGGGTATTATGTTTTTTAATAAGCTTAATTCAGTTTCAAAAAAGTCTCTTTTGTCTTATCTTTCAAAAGGGCTATATCTATTTGCGTACTGTTTTATCCGAATGATGTAGGCGGTTAGGGGAATTTGTCAAATCCGCCAAGTTTTTTGAACCGCCGTATGAATATTTATTTTCGGATTTTTATTTAAAATAAAACACTACCATTTAAATAGTCTATAAAAAGAAAGAAAACAAAATGAAAACAAAAACAGCAATATTGGCTTCGATTTTAATAGCATCGTCTTTAACTTTTGCAGCTTCAAATGAAGTCGCAACCCAAAAAACTCAGGAAGTTCCCGCCCAAGGCGGCGAAGCGGCTCCAAAGGAAAAGGGCGCACCCTTGCCGCTTCTTACGCTCGACGGCGTTGGCGGCGTTGTGCTTACACCGATAGCATACCTCATAAATCCAGGCGCGGAGGGAACTCAGGTCGGACTGCCTTCGTTCGGGCTTACTTACGTCAATGCGGGGCATAAGAATGTGGAAAGCTTCGGCGTTTCAGAAACTCTGTTCGGGCGTTTGGAAATAGGCTATAACGCGAGCCGTTTCGGAACAGGCACTTTGCAGCGCGACGTCTTGAAGTATGCGGGAGTTGACATCGCAAGAAACGATGTCTGGCTTCACAGCGTAAATTTGCGATACAATATTTTGCCTGAAAACGCTTTCGGAACGAGCTTTTTGCCCGCTATAACTCTCGGAGTTCACGGAAAGTTTAATGACGGCATAAATGAAACCAACAAAAATCTCGGCGGTCTTTTGTCTCAAATAGGATATGACAGGGATTATGGCGTCGAGTTTACAATTACCGCCACGAAAGCCTTCTTGATTTACGAGCATCCTTTAATTCTTTCTATTACGGGAAGGGCTTCGGACGCTTCAAATTTGGGATATTTGGGATATTCGGGCGACTATGAATTTTCGCTTGAAGGCAATGCGGTTTTCGGAATAACGGATTGGCTTTTCTTCGCCTTTGAATACAGGCAGAAACGCAACCAGTATTCAACTGTTGGAGTTGGCGGGCATACACTTATCGGCAGGGAAGGCGACTGGTGGACAATCGGGCTTGCCGCGATATTATCTAAGCACGCAACGCTTACCGTCGGCTACGGGCACTTGGGAACCGTTTTAAATACGCAGGAAAACGGAGCTTGGGCGATTGCCACCAAGTACGAATTCTAAAATCATGAAAAACGCCTATTATAGCATAAACGACGCGCAAACTCTTCCGAAAGTTTCGGAAGAGGCGCGTTCTTTTATAAATTCTTTGCCCGAAAATTTTGCATTGCTGCAGAAAAAGGCATTGGAAGACGCGATGGCGGGAAATCTTGAAAATCTCGATAAAATCAGGCTTGGAAGAATAGTTCCGATACCCGATAGAAGCGATGTTTTTCATATAATCGCGAAGGTAAATTTCGGCGTGGAAGAGCGCAAATTGTATATTTTCATTCCTAAGGAAATCGATAAAGATTTAAGGGTGGTTGTTTACTATCATGGTGGCGGGTGGTGCATAAACGCGCCCGAATCGTGTTCTATGTTTTGCCAAGACATTGCCGCAAATACAAAGTCGGTCGTGGTTTGTCCCGAGTACCGCCTCGCGCCCGAAAACAAATATCCTGCCGCAAATTTAGACGCGGTTTCGACGGTGGAGTGGGTTAAAAAAAATATTTCAAACTCGTCGGGGCTTAAAATTTTTCTTGCGGGAGACAGTGCGGGCGGGCATTTGGCGGCGTCAACTGCACTGCATTTCAAGGATAGCGTTGACGGTGTAATAATGTTTTATCCCGCCCTCGACTTGTCTTTGGGGCGCAGAAGAAAGTCGTGGGGCGACTTTGCAAAAGGGCATTGCCTTGACGCGGACTTGATGGAAACTTTCATAAAGGCTTATCTTCCGAACGAAGCGGCGTCTCAAAACGAAGATGCGTCTCCGCTTTTGGCGCGAGATTTAAAGGGCTTTCCCAATTCTTTGATAATTTCCGCACAATGCGACATTTTGAGGGATGAGGCATTGGAATTTGCATCAAGGCTTGCCGAATTTGGTATAAACGTGCGCTACCGCTGTATAGAGGGTGCGACGCATTTATTTATAACAAAACCCGAAATGAAAGAAGCTTATTGCAATGCCCTAAGCGAAGCCTCCGAGTTTGTGCTGAAAAATTCCGAGTGATTTTTTCTTTCGCGTTTTCTTGCTCGACAAATATTACTAAAAATGTAGTTTTTAGGCATGAAAATTTCCACAAAGGGCAGGTACGGGCTGAGGATAATGCTTGATTTGGCTCGCAACGACGGCGAGACGCCGCGAATGATAAGCGATATATGCAAGTCGCAGGGGCTTTCAAACAAATATGTAAGCAGGCTTATCATAGAGCTTCGCAAGGCGGGCATGATTTCTTCGGTGCGCGGCGCAAAGGGCGGATATAAAATAAAAAGGCTTCCAAAGCATATCACCTTGCTGGAAATTATCGAGACCATGGAAGGTCCGCTTTCGATTGTGGATTGCGTGGGTTGCCCCAAAAAGTGCAAAAAAAGCGCGAATTGTTCCGCCCGTGAAATTTGGAGCGAAGCCAATGAAAAAATCCGCCGCGAATTTGAATCCATTACCTTGCAGGATATTTTAAACCGACAGGACAATGCGGCGGATTACTGCATTTAGCTTATGGACTACATATCCTCCGACATTTTTTCAGGCAAGATTTTTGAAATAGACGCATTATTGAAGTTTGGCTTTGAAAAAAAGCGTTCATCGTTTTTCCTTGAAGAAGACATTTTAGGCGGAAGATTTTGCGTTAGGATAAAAATTTCAGGCGGAAAAACTTTTCATGCCGCCGTATATGACAAGAATTGATTAGGGACAGGAGGTTTGGGGAAGGCTGAAAAAGTCTTAAAAAGATTTAAATGCCTTTAAACATGGGATTTCTTGTGGCTTGGAAAATTTTTACGCGGTTTGACCTGTTTCGGACTTTTTTCCGCCGTTTTTGCCGCCTATTGCCAAACGTTTGACATATTTTTAAGAAATTGCCGGAGCGCGCATCACGCCCAGGAACTCCAATTTAATGATTGTAGAGTATCGACCATCTCCGACCATCTCCACCATCTCTTTTTTGACAAAAAACGGACTGCAAAACGTTTGCAATCCGTTTGAAGATTATATGCAACGCGTTTTAATCGCGCCTTGAAAGGAATCCGCAGCGGACTAAATCGGCGAGAGCCTTGTCGAGATCTAACCATTTTGTATGCCATAGATTTTTATTTTAAGAGAAATATCGTAAGGAAAATCCGAAATATGGAAAACATTTTTAAGCCGCCGCAAAAAATTTAAGCTTTTTTGCGCCCGTGCGTGATTTTTACAAAAAAATTGCGGACTATTTAAAAGCCAAACCGCCTAAAAAAAATGCCCGCAAACCTAAAAAAAATATTTTGCGATTTACTGTTTTGAAGAGCCCTGTGCAGATTTTTGCGGGGCGTTTGGCTTTGTTTTCAAGTCGAAAGGCAGCTCGATTTTGCCGCCGTTTTTCTTAGCCTCGTCCAAAAGAGACTTGATTGCCATGCGCACGATGTCGGCGGCGTTGATGCGCCAGGATACGGCGAGTTCCTCCAAAAGCTGCCTGTCTTCCGGATCGAGACGAATGCCCATAGATTTTTTGGAACTCATAAAATCAACATTTAAAAAAACGAACGAAAAGTCAAATAGTTTAAAATAGAACTTGACAAAAGGCACGAAAACGCGCCACAATGTGCCACGTTGAATATGGACGAAATAACAATAGAACTGAGCCGCGAGGAGTACGAAGAGCTTGGTAAAATAGCGGCAAGCCTGAATATCACAGTCGAAGAGCTCGTAACCCTTATCATCAAAAAATTCCTGACCCTTCCGAAGAAAAATTTTTTTAACCCTAAACAATAAAAACAACAAAGAATATGAAAAAAATATCCGTATTAATTCTGCCTCTTTTCCTGTTTGCATGTGGGGAAGATGTGCCCCAACTCGAAAAAATCCCAATCTTATCGGCTGAAACTATGCAAAACCAGGCTGCGCAAAATGCGCAGGCAGGCGGCTACGCTTCAAACAAAAAGTCCGGCGGCAAAATATCAAATACGCTTCTCGACAAAGTCTTACAGTATAAAAACACGCCGAAGCTGAATTTTTCGAACCAAATGACAATCACGGCAACCTCGGCGGCAGTTACGCAGTGGTATTCAAAAAATCTCAACGGATTGGACCAAGCCGATTTGAGCCAAATGTCGGAAACCCCAAAAGCGCAAAGAATTTTGCAAGATATGGCAAATTGGGCACAATTCCAATTTCAACTTTTGAACAACCCCTCCATGGGCAAAAAATACAACGGCAAAACATTTAAAGACTTAATCTTAGACCTACGCTAATATGAAAAACCAAATACTTTTATTTACACTTGCAACATCAATCGCGCTTTTCGGCTGCTCTAATAGCGAAAAAAGCTTTAATAAGGCGGCGGGCGACCAAATTTTATCTGAGCTGAAATACAACGCCAAAGACCCGCAGGATTTGATTGAATCGGCAGTCCGCCAAAACGCCGCGCCGAGCGTCATCAAAAAGGTGCTGAAAAAAGGCGGCAGCCTGCAAGGCGAGCTGCAAAACGGAGAGAACTTGCAATACCTCGCCGCTTCGCCCGAAATGATAAAATTTTTGCGCGAAAATTCCGTGCCGCTTAATTTTGCAAACGCGGACGGCGTTCCCGCAATGTTCCTCTATAAAGACGCCGCGCTTGCGCAGACCGCCCTCGACTTGCTTTACGAAGAATTCAAGGGCAACTTTAAGGCTATAAAAGACAAAAAAGACGTCCTTAAAAAAATCGTAGCAAGCTTTGACGAGAATCCACTTGACTATGCCGAAAACGCCGAAGTCGCAAATCTGTGGATTGACTTGGGCGCGGATTTGAACAAATCCAAAACAAACGGCAGCCCCATTATCGTGAATCTGAAAAAAGGAAATATACAAGTTTTCAACCTGCTTCTTGAAAAAGGCGCAAATATAAAAGATATCAAAGAGAATATATTTACTATCGCATTAAAAAATGCTTATGAAGAATACTGCAGCGGTTTTGAAAGTGAAAAAATATCTATGTCTTTTGCGAGGAATAAGCCCTTTTTTGATCTTATGATTAAATATGGAGCGGATATAAATACCGATTCCCAACTCAAAGTTTACTTGCTTTCAAGACTTTCTACCTCCGAAAATGTCGATTTTGCAAAGTATTTTCTTGAAAATGGCTTCTCTCCTAATGCAAAAAACGCAAATGGAGATACGCTTTGGGATATACAAGATAGGCACTTAAATTTCAAACTTGTTTCATTACTCTTGCAAAAGGGAATAAATCCTGCCGAAACAAAAAACGGGGGACATATAATCGCAATGGAGGCATCAAAAAATGGCAAAATTGATCTTGTAAAAGAGATGTTGTATAAAGGATTTCCCCATGAAAATATCATCCACGCATTTTGTGCTTATGTAGAAAAATATGATTCTAATACCTTAAAAGATATTTTAAATTTCTTATATGAAAAAAATCTTCTCGATAGCGGATGTATCAAATACATTTTTTATAGTACTAAATCTTCCGGTTCCGCTCAAAAAAATATTTTAGAGTTCCTGTATGAAAAGAATCTTCTCGATAGCGAACGTATCAAAGGCATTTGCGAGGAAACAGATGTTTTAAATTTCTTATATGAAAAGAATATTCTCAATAGAGAAATTATCAAAACCGCTATTCATAAAAATAGATATTCCAGTTCCGTTCAAAGATATTTTTTAGAATTCTTGTATGAAAAAAATCTTTTCGATAGAGAAATTATCGAAACCGCTATTAATGAATACGGTAGAAAAATGGTTTTAGGATTCTTTCTTGGAAAAGGTATTATAGACGAATCCTCATATGTTAAGGCTAAAAAGGATCCAATATCTATGATAGAAGAAGGTTTGAAAAGGAAATTCAAAGAAACGAAGGAATAGAGTTTTTTCAAAGGCTTATGCCTAATTAAAATTAGGCATAAGCCAAAGTTTTATCTTAAACATAAAAAATTAGCCCTAATAAAAAATGAAGAAAAATTGCATGCCTATTCAAAATTCTTTCTGCGGGAAAAATCTGTCAAAAGAAGAAATAGAAAAAATGACGCCGGAAGAATTTAAAAAACTTAAATTTGAAGAAATTGAATTTTTCAAAAACCCCAAAAACTTTAAGAGTTTTAGCGAAGTAATTTCCCATGCGGCAACTTGCAGGGACAAAAACAACAGAAAATTCCCGCATCAGCACAGAATTCCAAACAATCTGCTGGACGAATTTTGCAAAGCCTTAAAATCCAAAGAAAAAAATATTTTAAAAATTCAAGAATTCTCAGCATTATACAACTTTATCGAAGAAACAAAGGATAAGCTCGCTAACGAAGGTAAAGGCATTGGCGAATTGACTATTTACGACGTAGCCCTGCGCATAGCTTTATATAGATCAAACGAATTAAAAAACAAAATCCTGCCCCAAGAAGTTTATATCCACGCAGGAGCAAGAACTGGCGCGAAAAAACTCATTAAAAGGTACTGCAAAAAAAACAGAACCCATAAGCGCGTTTCCCTCTGAAATACAAAAAATCGGGCAGGCATACAAAATCGAGGCATATCTTTGCATTATTGGGGCAAAAAAATAATTTTATCAAATTTTAATTTTGGCGTGATTTTTTTTGCGGTTTTGCGGACGTAGAAATATGGGCGCAGTTTTTTTTAAAAAAAATGTAGCCCCCCACGCCACGCAGGCAAAACACTGCGCCGCGCGAAAACTCAAACCCTAACACGCAAAACATATGGAAAAGAAAACTATACTAACAATATTCGCTGTGCTAATCGCCGCCGTCGTAATCTGGCAGCTCGTCGAATATTTTACATACAAGTCATACGAGCATAAAATGCTCGATAATGCCGTCCAATTCCAAAAGGACTTCTATGACAATGCGAACTCACAGCTCAAAAACATGAATTTTTAAAAACAGAGTTGGGTGATAAATGGCGGCGAAGCGCGTTTTTCAAACACTCTTCGACGCCGCCTCAGGCTCTTTAAAAATTTTTGCGCGGCATTTCAAGCCCCGCGCGGGAAGTTTTTATGCGAAGAAAAATTTTTTAAGCAACGCCAAAAATGCGGAAGATTTTACAATTCATAATTTGTTCTGCCGCCATCGCGACCGCCGTTTGCGCGCGCGCCGGCACAATCTTTGACATGTACGAGCAAAGACCCGCCGACATTCAAAATTACAGGACGCAGCACCCCCGCTACTGGCGCGACTGCGACATGTCAACCCTCGACTTTTACGAGCTCTTGCATCTTTACAAGCTCGGCATCATAACCGAAAGCCAATATGCGGGCTCAATCATGTACGCAAGCCGAAACGAGGATTTATGCCGCGCAATCTACAATGGCAGAATCATCGACTTGAAGCGCGACTTGATTTTATCCGAAAAAACAATCCGCGCCGCGCTCAACCGCAGTCAGCTCAGGGTTTTCTACGCCAACCTGCTTTACACAATCCCCGCAAGTGAGCGCATAGGCGAGCTCGACGAATATTTAAGGGGCGAGCATTTCCACCACAACAGCCCGCAAAATCTGCTCGAAATAATATCGTGCGCGGGAAGAATTTTCTACTGATTTCTCAACATCAAACGAAAGGAAAAATGCATGAAAAAATTTATCGGAAACTCTATTAAACAACCCGGAACGAAACTCGAAAAATAGCGATTTTATGGACGGCGAAGCTGCGTATTTTGCGATTTTAATCATTGTGCTGGCGGGCGGCGCGATTATCGGATTTCTGATTTTCATGCTGCCTACCCTCGTCGCGTTCATCAGGGGGAATCCGCACAAATGGCTGATTTTTTTGCTGAATATTTTGGGATCATGGTTTTTGGGCGTCGGCTGGTTCCTTGCACTTTTTTGGGCACTTGCGCCGGAATTTGTCGAGCCGCTCTTCAAAAAAATCGAGCCTCAAAATTCTTCTGGGAAAGCGGAAAATTCTTCCGCCGAAAATGCGCAGCCGCCGCCGAAAGCTTAAAGTCTGCGCGCGTGCGCGGGTTTTAACTTTTTTATAATTTTTTTGAAACTTTCCATAAAAAAAAGCTATTAACTTGTCATGAAAGCTTGCATTAAAAAATTTATTTTTTCAGCCGTCTTGCTAACTTCCGCCGCGCTTTTTGCCGCCAACGAAAAAGACAAGTGCATTTACTGCGGCTCGACTGCTTACGGCTACTGCTCCAAAAGCCCGCACAAAAACCATGAGCACATTGCCGACTCAAAGCACTGCGTTTATTGCGGATCTTCCGCCTATGGTTACTGCTCTAAAAGCCCCTCCCAAAACCACAAGCACGGACATGGCGAGGGCAAGTGCGTTTACTGCGGCTCGGCAGCCTACGGCTACTGCTCTAAAAGCCCCGCGGAGGTGCATACAAAGTGAAGCTTTTTTTAATGAAGAATGAAGAATTAAGAATGAAGAATTGGGGCGGGCAAGCCGCCAAGTCCGCGCAAGCGCATGACTTCGTTTGCATAGCGGATAAATAGGTTTTTGAATTTTTTAACGAAGAGTAAAAGAGATTTAAAAATTTCTTTTATTGGCTCATCAAACAAAGTGCAACACCAGTGAGGGACCAGGGTGCGAAGCGCCCCCGTTTCTTCATTCTTAATTGCACGCATCTGCTTGGTTGGCTTGCGCCAATCCGCGCAGCCTGCGCCCTGCGGGAAAATTGCTCCGCAATTTTATGCTCCACAAAAGCTTGCTTCGCAACTGATTAGGGACAGTAGGTTTGGGGAAGGCTGAAAAAGTCTTAAAAAGCCTTAAATGCCTTTAAACATGGGAGTTCTTACGGCTTGGAAAATTTTTACGCGGTTTGACCTGTTTCGGACGTTTTTCCGCTTGTTACAAGCGAAAACCTCTGAACTCTTCTTTCTGCGGCGTATTTTGCATTTTTAAGAGCCTCTTCCGCCGTCGAATATCCGTATTCTTTAACCCCCGTTTTGTAGTGGATTGACTGGGCGCACCATTTGCAGTTTTCGCTGCATCTGCCGCTATGGGCGTTCATTATGGAACATGTTTCGATTTTGTTTTTCAAAAACAGAATTCGTATTTTGTTTGCCGTTTTATAAAGTTCTTTTTTTTGGCGCGTTTTGAGCGATGTCGAGAGCTTCTTCAGGAGTTATTTTTCCTCCGTTTGCTATTTTTTCGTAAACTTTTTCAAGGTTCATAATTATAAGATAAAATTTAACTTTTTTGCTTTTGTCAAACAAAAAAACTACTAAAAAGGTTGACATTATTTTTTGTTTTTCGGATATTTTTTTAATTCATTTTAAAAAGGATTTTTTATGGGAGAAGAAAAAGATATAAATATTCTTGTAAATGGAAAAATGTTTACCGTGAGCTTCGGGAAAACCGTTGGCGGATTTTTGGGGGAAATCGGATTTAACCCTGAAAGATGCGTAGTTGAAATAAATCTGTCAGCAAAAAAATACGCCGATTTTAAAGACTTGAAACTTTCAGATGGAGATGTTTTGGAAGTAATGTCAATAGTTGCGGGAGGTTGAAATGCAGAATAGATACGCAAGGCAAATCGGGCTTACGGGATTTGGCGAAGAGTCAGTTTTAAAGTTAAAGAATACTAAAATAGTAGTTATAGGCGCGGGAGGGGTAGGCAGCGCGGTTCTTCCGCTTTTGGCGGGTGCGGGCGTTGGAAAAATTGTTGTTGCCGACGGCGATGTTGTGTCGGTTTCAAACTTGCACCGCCAGACTCTTTATACGGAAAGCGGGGTTGCAAAGAGTAAGGCTCGCCTTGCCGCAATGCGTTTAAACGAGATAAATTCAGAAATTAGCGCAACATTTGTGGAAAAGTATTTTTACGATGAAGCCTCGGTAGAGGAGATTGTTCGCGGAGCGGATTTATGCATTGACGCAACGGATAATTTCCGTTCGCGCATATTGATTTCGGAAGTCTGTTTGAAATGCGCAGTTCCCGAAATTCTTTCAAGTGCGGGCGGTTATTTAAGTCAGCTTTACATGCTTGGAAACGGAATTTCCTTCGGTTTTATTGTTGGAGATGTAAATGCGAAGTATGAAGGCTCAATGGGGTTGCCTATTTTTGGACCGGCCGCGCATTTAAGCGGAGTTTGGGGCGCGGGAACTGCTATTAGGGTAGCGGTCGGGGCGCAAAAATTTGAGCCTGGAACAATTCAAAGTTTTGATTTTTCAAGCGGCAAATTCCTTAAATTCAAAATTTAAAAAACAAAGCTGAAATTTTTACCACTTTTTATTGATTTTACGAATTTTTGAGCGATAATTTAATTATAGAAAGAAAAAGATGGATACTGAACCTACATTGCTATCTACCATAATCTCCTACGTGATTTGTTTTGGGGTGGTATTCTTTGTTTATTGGTTGGTAGATAAAATCCTTGATTCTCATAAGTCTTTTCACAAAATGGATTGGCTTGATAAGAAATAAACCATCATTTCATCTGTTCACTTCCCTCGATTCGCGGTTTAGCTGGTTGAGGGATTTTTCGTTTGTAAGGGCAGCGTTGCCGTCGGATATGGAAAGTCTGTCGAATGTCCTGCGCTCTATTGGAATTTTTCCGCAAAAAATTTATGTATGGCTAATGCAGGTTGGGTTTCACAAGTTGCAAAATAGCGATGGTGCGATAAAAAAGATGACGCCGAAAATTTCGGCGCCACTTTTTTCTTTTTTTTGTGGGGTGTGCAATTTTTTTAGGTTTTTATTCGGAATAAAGCCAAGTTGAGAGATAGCGCGTGCCCGTATCGGGGATTATTGCGACAATTTTCTTTCCCGCATTTTCGGGCTTTTTTGCAAGTTCCAATGCCGCCCATACAGCCGCGCCCGCCGAAATTCCCGTATGTATGCCTTCGAGCTTTGCGAGTTTTCGGGCAGTGTCGCCTGCGTCTTCGTCCTTTACCCTGATTACGCCGTCAACCACTTTTGAATCGTAAATCTTGGGGACAAATCCTGCTCCTATGCCTTGGATTTTGTGTGCGCCCGCCTTGCCGCCCGAAAGGACGGGAGAAGTATCGGGTTCGACTGCGTAAATTTTTACGGATGGCTTGAGGGGCTTTAAGCCTTCGCCTATGCCGCTTATTGTCCCGCCCGTGCCGACTCCGCCTACGACTATGTCAACCAATCCGTCTGTGTCTTCCCAGATTTCCTTTGCGGTTGTCAGGCGGTGGATTTCTGTGTTTGCGGGATTTTCAAACTGCTGTGGAATGAAAGAACCTGGGTTTTCTTCTTTTAGTTGAAGGGCTTTTTCTATTGCGCCTTTCATGCCTTTTGCGCCTTCTGTCAGCACAAGCTCTGCGCCGAGGCTAAGCAGAAACTTTCTGCGCTCGACGCTCATCGTGTCGGGCATCGTGAGGATTAGGCGGTAGTTTTTTACCGCCGCCGCAAGCGCAAGCCCGATACCCGTGTTTCCGCTTGTAGGCTCTATGATAAGCCCTCCCGCTTTCAAGACGCCTTTCTTTTCGGCGTCTTCAATCATTGCGAGGGCGGCTCTGTCTTTTACCGAGCCCGACGGGTTGAAAAACTCGAGCTTCGCCAAAATTTCGGCGTCGGTTTTGTTGAGTTTGTTTATTCGGACAAGCGGAGTTTTTCCGACAAGTTCGAGAATGTTGTTTGCTATTTTCATTTTATTTGGTAATTTTTGTTGTTAAATCAAAACTTCGTCAAGGGCTTCGATTATATCGTCAGAATTTTCCAAGCCGATTGAAAGCCTTATGAGATCCTTTGTAAGTCCGCTCGAAAGCTGTTCCTCGTCTGAAAGCTGGGAGTGGGAAGTGCTTGCGGGATGCAGGATTAAGCTCTTGGAATCGCCGACATTTGCAAGGTTGCTGAAAAGCGAAATGTTGTCAACCACTTTTACCGCCGCATCGTAGCCGCCTTTAAGCCCGAAAACAACCATTCCTCCGTAGAGTCCGCCTTTTATATATTTGTTCGCGATTTCATATGACGGGTCGTTTTTAAGCCCCGGGTAGCGAACCCATGCGACCTTCGGATGGCTTTCAAGATATTGCGCGACTTTTAACGCGTTTTGGCTGTGGCGTTCTATTCTGAGGGGAAGGCTTTGCAGTCCTTGCAGGAATATCCACGCCGCATCGGGCGCGAGGGTGGGGCCCACGTTTCTAAGTCCTACCGTCCTTAAACGGAGAATGAAAGCGAGCGGATTTAAATCTCCCAAATCATGGGCAAATCTAAGACCGTGATATCCGCCGTCGGGCTTGTTGTACAAGTCGAATTTTTTGTCCGTCCAATCGAAGTTGCCCGCGTCTATCACTATGCCGCCGATGCCCGCTCCGTGCCCGCCAATCCACTTTGAAAGCGAATGGATTACGATGTTTGCCCCGTGTTCGATTGGCTTGAAAATTCCGGGGGGCGTGAATGTAGAGTCAACGATGAGCGGCAAGTGGTGCTTTTTGGCTATTTTTGAATATTCGTCGATGTCGGCAAAATCGAGCTTCGGATTGCCGATTGTTTCGACGTATATTGCCCGTGTTTTTTCGTTTATGGCTTCTTCCACCGCGGCGAAGTCGTTGACTTTTGTAAATTTCGTCGTTATTCCCCAGGCAGGCAAAATCGACGCAAACTGCGTGTAAGTGCCGCCGTAAAGATTGTTTGCCGATACAAGTTCGTCGCCTTGCTTTAAGATGTTTGTTATGGCGAATGCTATTGCGGCTGTTCCTGATGAAAGCGAAAGTGCTGCCGCTCCGCCTTCTATTGCCGCGAGCCTTTTTTCCAAAACGTCGTTTGTGGGGTTCATCAGCCTTGCGTAAATGTTGCCAGATTCTTTCAAGGCAAATAGGTCCGCGCCGTGTTTTGCGCTCTTAAAGTTAAATGCGGTTGTCCTGTAAACGGGAACCGCTCTTGCCTGCGTTGCGGGATCGGGAATTTGACCCGCGTGAATTGCCAATGTTTCGTATCTATAATTTTTTTCGCTCATTTTTTTCTCCTTTTGGTTTTATTGAATGTGTTTGCTTGAGTTTGTTTTATTGTTTTTTAGATGTAGTGGAGGCTTTTTTCTCCGTCTGTTTGCTTCTTTTTTTGTTTTTTACATTCGGTTGATACACATTCGTTTTTCGGTGGAGAGAAGAAAAATATTTCTTTCAATCTCTTTCTTGAAGGGTTTAGGAGTTATTGATGATGTTTTTGATTTCATTGCTTTAATCATTATTATTTTGGTAGTGTTTAAAATTTTTTTGCTGATGTCA
This sequence comes from Intestinicryptomonas porci, assembly GCF_033971905.1. Classification (NCBI taxonomy): domain Bacteria; kingdom Pseudomonadati; phylum Verrucomicrobiota; class Opitutia; order Opitutales; family Intestinicryptomonadaceae; genus Intestinicryptomonas; species Intestinicryptomonas porci. The sequence goes on along the minus strand of NZ_JALBUT010000007.1, from coordinate 36,804 downwards.
ACAAAATTTTAAAAAATTTTTCTCTTTATTTTAAAGGGTTTCTAAAAATACTTATAGAATACCTTTTTAGGGGAAGATTTATAAATTTGCGAGGCTTTGGCAAATATGGTTTAGGCGCATGTAAAAAAATATTCTGCGTAAAAAATCAAAAATATTTTGCATAAGGCGGGATTTTTTACATTTATTTATCGAATGGGGAAGAAATTTTTTAGATATGCAATTCGTTTAATTGTCGTTTCGTTTGTTTTAATCGGAGTGTTCTCTTCTTATGTGTGGCTTTTGATTGACTCTTACGAAGTTTGCGAAAACCCGAAGGATGCGTCCGAATATGAATGGGCTTTGCTTTTGGGGTCGATAAAGTATTTAAAAAACGGCGACGAAAATTTGTATTACAAAAGCAGGATTGAAACTGCGGCGGAGCTTTACAGGCTTGGCAAGGTAAAAAAGATAATTGCAAGCGGCGACAATTCGAGGGAAGATTACAACGAGCCTGAAACAATGAAATGCGACCTTGTCGCCCTCGGCGTTCCCGAAAGCGCGATTTTTGCAGACTATGCGGGCTTTCGCACCCTCGATTCGGTAAGGCGTGCAAAAAATATTTTTAATTGCGAAAAACTGCTTGTAGTTTCGCAAAAATTGCATTGCAAGCGCGCGCTTTTTTTGTGCGAAGCAAACGCAATGCAGGGAAGTGCGGCTTGCGCGGCAAACCCAAACGCAAAATTTTCGTACCGCTTGCGCAATAACTCCCGCGAGCTTTTGGCGTGGGTCAAGGCATGGCTTGACGTCAAAATATTTGGAAGAAAAGCCAAATTTGAAAAATAGGCGTGCCGCAAAAAGTTCTTGCGATTAAAATTGTTTTTCTTAGCTTGTTTTAACAATGAAGCATGGAAGAGTAGTCTTAAAGGGGAATTCGTTGCCCAACCTATATTTGGTCGGCTTTATGGGGACAGGCAAAAGCTCCATGGGCAAAAGGCTTGCCGCGCGCTTCAATCTTAGGTTTATCGACAGCGACGAAGAAATTGAAAAATCGAGCGGTATGTCGATAAAGGATATTTTCGCCAAATTCGGGGAGGAAAAATTCAGGGAGATGGAGCGCGATTTCATCGAAAACGGGCATCCCAAGACCGGGTGCGTCGTATCCTGCGGCGGCGGCTTGGTGTGCAGGGACGGAATGCCCGAGCTTGTCAAAAGCAAGGGGGTTTCCATCGTGCTTTTTGCGGAGCCAGAGGTTATCTTTAAGCGCGTAAGCCTTTCGAAAACAAGGCCTCTTTTGAATGTCGAAAACCCAATGCAAAGGATTTGCGAGCTCTTGGATAAGCGTTCTAAATATTACAATCGTTCGGGCATTTGCGTAAGCTCTTCGGGCAATCCGAACGATGTAGAAGAGAGGCTTGCGCGCATTTATGCCGGCAGGGTAAAAAATATGCTAAAACGCGGTCAAGATTAAAACTTGACTGAACGGAAACTATATCCATTATTAAACGCTAAAAATTTTTCAAAAAGGGATGTTTTGCAAGGTGCAAAAAATCCCAATTTTTCTGAAAGGTTGCCGAATGGCTCTGATAGTGCAAAAATATGGCGGCACGTCTGTTGGCGATGTCGAAAGAATTAAGGTCGTTGCGCAGCGCATCAAAGAAAATGTCGATGCGGGCAACGACGTTGTCGTGGTTGTCAGCGCGCGAAGCGGTGTGACAAACCAGCTCATAGAGCGCGCAAAAGCGTTGAATTCAATGCCGAACGAGCGCGAGATGGACATGCTTTTGGCTGTCGGGGAGCAGGAAACCATCGCGCTTGTCGCAATGGCTTTGCATTCCCTCGGCGTCAAGGCGGTTTCAAGAACGGGAGCGCAGGCGGGCATTATTACCGACTTCAACCATACTCGCGCACGCATAATAGAAGTCACGGGCGGCGACATTAAAAAACAGCTCGCATCCGGCAATGTCGTGATTGTTGCGGGTTTTCAGGGCATAGACCCCGACGGGCATGTGTCAACTCTCGGTCGCGGCGGAAGCGACCTTTCAGCTATGGCTTTGGCGGGCGCGCTCAAAGCCGACATCTGCCAGATTTTTACGGACGTTGACGGCATTTACACGGCGGACCCCCGCATAGTGAAGTCTGCGAGAAAAATCGAAGTCATGGATTACGACGAGCTTCTCGAAATGGCTTCGAGCGGCTCAAAGGTAATGCAGGCGCGCTCTGTCGAGTTTGCCCGTAAATACAATGTCGTTTTTGAAGTCAGATCAAGTTTTAACAATAACAGCGGAACAATCGTGAAGGCAGAAGTACCAACACTCGAAGGCCTCGTCGTAAGCGGCGTGGCGGTTGATAAAAACCAGACAAAAGTAACAATCACAGGCATTCCCGACAAGCCGGGGTCTGTCGCTGAAATTTTTGAAGATTTAGGCGCAAGCGGCATCGGAGTGGATATGATTGTCCAGAACATCGGCAGGGCGGGAATGGCAAACCTCACCTTTACCGTCGCAAAAGACGACGCGTCAAAGGCTGAAAAAATCCTGCAAAACACATGCTCGAAGATGGGCGCGGAAGTTTCGCTTACGGGCGATATCGCAAAAGTAAGCGTTGTGGGCATCGGAATGCGTTCAAACAGCGGCGTTGCGGCGACTTTCTTTTCCGCGCTCGCCCAAAAGAACATCAACGTTCAGCTCATTACGACAAGCGAAATCAAAATTTGCGTCGCAATCAATTTGGACAAGGCGGACGAGGCGGCATGCGCCCTTCACACCGCCTTTGGTTTGGACAAATAATCGGGCGTTTGCGTTTTGCGAAAGTAAAATTGCGCCAAAATCATATTTTTTGTTTGGCATAATGCCCGATTGTTGCAATAATCGGGCATTGCTTTTATTTTAATTGCGGAGAATTTTTTATGAAATTTGTAAGTACCAGAGGCAAAGTTGAGCCGCTTGGCTTTTCCGAAGCCGTCATGGAAGGATTGGCGGGAGACGGCGGCTTGTTTGTGCCCGAATTTTTGCCCGATATTTCCAATAAGCTCGAATCTTGGCGCGGACTGTCTTATTCAAAGCTTTGCTTCGAGTTTTTTAAGCTTTTTGCGGACGACATTCCGCAGGGCGATTTGGAAAAAATTATAGATGCTTCATACAAAAAATTCGATGACGCTCAAATTGCCCCGCTTTCAAAGTTAGACGACAAAACCTATCTTTTGGAGCTTTATCACGGTCCGACATTGGCATTTAAGGATTTTGCCTTGCAGTTATTGGGCAATTTGTACGAATATCTGCTTGAAAAGTCCGGCAGGGTGATAAACGTTTTGGGAGCTACGAGCGGAGACACGGGCAGTGCGGCGATAAACGGTCTTTTTGGCAAAAAGAACGTAAATATTTTCATTTTGTATCCCGACGGCAGGGTTTCTCCTTTGCAAGAGCGTCAAATGACTTGCACGGGGGCTTCAAATGTCTTTCCGATTGCAATAGATGGAACTTTTGACGATGCGCAGGCAATTGTAAAAGAGCTTTTCGGCGATGCCGATTTCAAGAAGAAGTGGAGTCTGGCGGCGGTAAATTCCATAAATCTTGCGAGAATTTTGGCGCAGTGCGTTTACTATGTTTACGCATATTTAAAGCTGCCGCCCGACCGGGCGCAAAGCGCGCGTTTTGTTGTGCCGACAGGCAACTTCGGCAATGTTTTGGCGGGCTGGCTCGCCTGCAAAATGGGCATGAAAGTGCGCGGATTTACGGTTGCCACGAACCAAAACGACATCTTGTACCGCCTTTTTAAGACGGGCGTGTACGAAGTCGGCGAAGTCAAGCCGAGCTATGCGCCTTCGATGGACATTCAAGTTTCGTCAAATTTTGAAAGATTTATTTATTTTGCGGAAAACAAGGATACTTGCAAAGTTCGCGAAATAATGCAGGCGTTTAAGTCTTCGGGCAAATGGATTTTTGAAAATTTCAACGCCGATGTGTTTTCTTCGGTTAGATGCGACGATTCTTCCATAAAGAAGAACATTCGCAATGTTTATGAAAAGTACGGAAAAATAATAGACCCGCATACGGCTTGCGGTTTTGAAAATCTCGACGGTGGCGTGAACGTTGTCTTGTCAACCGCACATCCCGCAAAATTCCCCGAAGTCATAAAAAGCGCAATTTCGCGCGATGTAAAGTCTCCGATTTTGGAGGAATTGAAGCAGAGAAAAATCGAGCGCATGGAATGCGGGGCAAATTCGGATTTTATAAGGGAAATCATAAAGGAGCGCGGAATACGCAAATGAAGCAAAAAGTTTTTATATACGACACTACTTTGCGCGACGGGACGCAGGGCGAGGGCATATCTTTGACTGTCGCCTCGAAGCTGCGCCTCGCGCAGAAAATGGACGATTTCGGAGTGGATTTCATCGAGGGCGGATGGCCGGGGTCAAATCCGCGCGATATGGCTTTTTTCGAGCAGGTTTCGTCTTTGGAATTGAAGCACGCGAAAATATCCGCGTTCGGTTCTACGAGAAGGGCGAACATCAGGGCTGAGGACGACAATCAGCTTAAACTTTTGCTCGATGCCAAGACGCCGTGCGTCACCATTTTCGGCAAAACGTGGCTTTTGCATGTCGAACAGGTCATAAAAACCACCGCCGAAGAAAATTTGAAAATGATAAAAGAGAGCGTCGAGTTTTTAAAGAAAAACGGGCGCATAGTGATTTATGATGCAGAGCACTTTTTCGACGGCTTTAAAGACAACCGCGAGTACGCGCTAAAAACATTGCGCGCGGCAATCGACGGCGGGGCGGATTATCTTTGCCTTTGCGACACAAACGGCGGAACTTTGGTTGAGGAATTTAAGAGCATCGTAAAAGACGTATGCGATTTCTCAAAAGACGTTCCCGTAGCCGTGCATTGCCATAACGACAGCGGAGTCGGCGTTGCCGTTTCCCTTGCAGGGGTTCAGGCGGGAGCTTCAATGGTTCAAGGCACTTTAAACGGTTTCGGGGAGCGCAACGGAAATGCGAATTTGTGCTCCATAATTCCAAATTTGGTCTTGAAGCTGAATTGTGATTTAAATTGCGCGCCGAACCTTTCAAAGCTTCGCGACTTGTCTTTATTTGCCGACGAAATGGCGAACGCCCGCAGCGATTCGCGCCAGCCCTATGTCGGGGCTTCGTCGTTCGCGCACAAGGGCGGCGTTCACGCAGACGCCGCAAATAAGGTAAAGCGCAGCTACGAGCATATTTCCCCAGAGCTTGTCGGCAACAAAACGCGCGTTTTGGTAAGCGACATGTCAGGCAGAGCCCTCGTCATGATGAAGGCGAAGGAGCTTGGAATGGAAATCGACGCGAAAGACCCCAAGATAAAGGACTTTTTGGACGAACTCAAACAGCTTGAATTTAACGGATACGGCTATGAGGCGGCTGACGCCTCTTTTAAGCTTCTTCTTGCAAAATTTTTGAAAAAGACAAAGCCCGCCTTTGCCGTCCACAATTACCGGGTAATGGTGGAGCGCGACCAGTTTAAGGAAATCACCCGTTCCGAAGCGACCGTAAAGCTCGAAGTAAACGGCGTTTTGGAGCATATGGTTGCCGAGGCGCACGGTCCCGTCGGAGCCCTTGACTTGGCTTTCAGAAAGGCGTTGGTGCGTCATTATCCGCAGATTATGGATATTGACTTGATAGATTTCAAAGTCCGCGTTTTGGACAGCGGTCTTGGCGCGAACGCGGTTGTCAGGGTTCAGGCGGAATTTAAGGACGGAGACTCAATTTGGGGCACTGTCGGCGCGTCCGACAACGTCATAGAAGCCGCTTGGGAAGCCTTGCGCGACGCCTTTGAATACAAGCTTATGAATATTTGATTTCTTATGGAAAACAACGAACATAAGCTTGATTTAAAGTCAAAAATCAAAAACAAATTTTTGAAGGGTTTGTATTCCGTCTTTTCATATCCCGTTGAAGCTTTTTTGGGAATACGCGATTTAAACGCGCTAAACGCGAGGATTCTTTCTTATGAAGACGACAGAAATTTCTTCTTGAAGGCGTTGGACGCAATGGGCGCGCGCTACTTTGCGGATGCAGAAGAGCTTAAAAAAATTCCCTCCGAAGGTCCTTTGATTGTTGTGGCAAATCATCCCACTGGCGGGCTTGACGGCGTTGTTTTGGGGGTGATTTTATGTTCCGTGCGCCCCGATGTGAAACTGCTTGCAAACAGCCTTTTGAGCTTTTTTGTAGGGATTAGAAAGCACTTGATAGCGGTAAATCCTTTTGGGGGCAAAAAAGCCGCATCGCAAAACATAAGCGCGCTCAGGGAAACAATAAGCCATCTTAAAAAAGGCGGTTGCGTGGTAACTTTCCCGTCTGGAACGGTGTCGCATTTGCATTTGAAGCACCTTACAATTACCGACCCCGAATGGAACAAAAACATTGCCTGCATTGCCCGCAAAACGGGGGCTACAATTGTTCCTGTTTTCTTTGACAACAGAAATTCAAACCTCTTTCAGCTTGCAGGGCTTGTCCATCCAATGTTGCGTACGGCTCTTTTAATAAGGGAAATGATGCGCCATGCAAAAAAAACCGTAATAAAGGTGCATGTCGGAACTCCGATTTCCCCGCGCCAGGTTTCGACTTTTGAAACCGACGAAGAATTGATTGCGTGGATGAGATTAAGCACGTACATATTGCCGCAAAAAAAATCGGGCAAAAAAAATTCCGAAACCAAAATGGAAAATTCGGGCAAGAACATAAAGAAGCTCGTGCGCAAAATCCTTCCGTCTTCAAGCTCTTTCCAAGACCTTATTTTGCCTGTAGATTCCGAAAAAATGCAGGCTGAAATAAATTCTCTTCCCGAAACTTGCAAATTGATTGACGGCGGAAGAATAGGGGTTTACGCGGCGTATTCATGGCAGATGAAATGGACCATGCTTGAAATCGGGCGTTTGAGGGAAAAGACATTCAGGGAAGTCGGAGAAGGCACTGGAAAGAGCATAGATACCGACGAGTATGACCAATACTACATGCACATATTCTTGTGGGATAAGGCTAATAAAAGCATTGCGGGAGCTTACAGGGTGGGGCATGTCGATAAAATCGTAAAATCCATGGGAGTGCAGGGGTTATACTCTTCGACTCTTTTTGAAATGCAGCCCGAAATTTTTGAAAAAATGGGCAATTCCCTTGAAATGGGGCGCAGTTTCATAGTAAGCGAATACCAGAAAAAAAGCTCGACTTTGGCAATTCTTTGGAAGGGCATAGGGGTGTACATTTCGCGCAATCCGCAATACAAGACTTTGTACGGTCCCGTAAGCATAACGACCGAATACAACGCAATTTCAAAAGACCTGATGGTCCAGTATCTTTCAGAGAACAAGACTTCTTTGGAATTTTCAAAGTTCGTAAAGCCAAAGACTCCCCCGAAAGTCAAGCTTTTGAGCGGCTTGGAAAAAGAGACAATTTCAAGGGTAGGCAAGGACGTTGAAAAAATTTCAGCTCTTATTTCCGAAATTGAAATGGACAACAAAGGCATACCCGTTTTGCTGAAACACTATTTGCGCTTAAACGGAAAACTGCTTGCTTTCAATGTTGACAAGAGCTTCGGAAACTGCATTGACGGATTGATAATGGTGGATTTAACCAAGACCGATTCAAAACTAATGAAAAGCTATATGGGCTTAAAAGAAGCCATAGCCTACCGCAAATATTACGGCTTGGATTCTCCCGAACTTGAGGCGGATTTGCTTGCCCAAACTAAATAGCGTTAAGCATTTTAAATAAAAAGGATTGGCGGCTTTCTTTTGCCTGCCAATCCTTTTGTTTTTATAAGAAAAGTCCGTTTTTTATGGTTTGTGTTTTTATATAAAAAACACCTTCAAAAAAAATTTTATGCAAGTATGGTTTTAGCGAAGAGGCTTTACGTTTTCCAAGCTTGCCCAACCGATTTTTTTATCAGGCGTTTGAAGCCGCAAATAATTCCCGCGCCTTTCTTTTATTATCCCGCGCCTTCCTTCCGGAAAAGGCGCAATGGCAGGGGCGTTTTTTGCGGGGGAAAGCTTTAAAACTCCGTCTTGCGAAACTGAAATTGCGGTGTTTCGCATATCGCTCCAATATATCGTGCCTGCGATTGAAATAATGAACGCAAGCGAAGAAAGCAAGAGGGATATTTTTGCAAAATTGCCTTTTTTTCTAAAAATGACGCAAGTTGATGAGATTATTATTCCAATCCAAAACGAGGATATTGCAAGCATCGCCCATTCAAAGTTTGACAGCTCCCCGAAAAAAACATCCGCAAAACTGCGCTTTTTTTCGGGAGTTCCCGAAACTTTCGACAGGGCTGAAATGTTTGCGACAGTTTCAGGGGAGCGGGGCTTTAAGTATCTGGCGCGTTCGTAATTTAGCATCGCAAGTCCGTTTTGCGACATTTTGGCGTACGAGTTTGCTGCATTATGGTATGCGGCGGCTCCAAAGCCTTTTTGCGCGGATTCCTCAAAATAGGCGGCGGCGGATTTATAGTCGGACTGCCTGTATGCGCGCGTTCCAAGCTCGAAAAGTTCTTGCGGGGTTTGCGCAAGAAGAAATAGCGGCAGAACCGCCAAAATTAAAGACGCGCCTATTTTTGCGAAAGCGTTTGGCATAGTTTTTCAAGCTCCGAATAGAGATTGCCTGTTTCGTTTGCTTCGGGAGTGTATCCGCCGAATGCGATTGCGTCTGCGCCGTCGAAAATTTTTGCGGCGAACTTTTGGTCGTTTTCCGAAAAGCCGAGGCTGTTCATTATTGAGATGGCGTCGGTTCGAGTTATTGCGCCCGCGTCAAACCCGCTTGCAACCGAAAGCGAATTTTGAAGGGCGCGAGCTCCGAATTCAAAAAATTCTTTCGGATTGTTTTTTTGCGCCGCAGATTTTGCGCTTGCCAAATCTTTTTTAAGTTCGGATTTTGCAAGAGACTTGCGGGCAAACACGGGGTCGTCGGCAAGCTTGTTTTGTTTCATTTTGGCAAGAATTATCCATGCAATCGCAAGCAGGGCGGCACATTGGGCAAGCCAGAAATATGGAGATGCCAAAATTCCGCTTGAAGACTGCAATGCGGACGGGGTCTCTTCTATAATCGGCATAGGGTCTTTTTCATCTTGCGTTTGCGCCTTGCGCTTGGCGTAGCTCTTTGACGGCGCAACGCTTACGGATACGGGGGCGATTTTAAGCTCTTCGTATTTTTGCGACTTGGGATTGAAGTAGCTGAAAACGGCGGAAGGCGTTTCTTTCAAATCGGGCGCGGTTGGAACAAGGGTGTATGAGAATTTCTTGACGCCCTTAAATCCGTATCCGCCGCTTTCGTCCTTAAAGGAAGTTTTGGGCTTGTATTCTTTCCAGCTCTGAGATGGTGAAAGTTTAGGGGCGGAAATCCTGTCGAAATTGCCTGTGCCCGAAATTGAAATATCCATAACGCACGGCTCGCCTACACTCAAAGAAGATTCGTCCAATTTTGCGCTTTCCGCCTCAAATTCGCCGATGGCTCCCGAAAATCCGCTTGGCATATTTTCTTTCGGAAGCTCCAAAACGTCCACCGCCTGCTCCTTTGAAGTCAGCGTAAAGTTTTGGTTTGAGCTGAAAAATCCGCCGAACGCGGAAGAAAAAATTCCGTTTGCCTCAAATTGGATTTTAAAGTTGCCCGTTTTTACGGGAGTTACCACGGTCGAAAAAACGAACTCCACGGGAAAGTTCGGGTCCTTTGTTTCAACAGCCTTGCCTTCCGTTAAAAATCCTTGGCAGACAAAGGCATCGCTGTTTTTTATTGACGGGGTGAGCTGCCTTAATTTTATGTCGGAATTTAAAATTTTGCCGCTGAACTTGAAAGAGACTTGGCATGGAACTGCTTGCCCGACATAAATTTTTTCAGCCGCGAATTTTATTTCTGCGGAAGTTTCTTTTTGAAGGTCGAATGTTTCTTGCGGCGCGGACTTTCTCATTCTCTGGCGCGTTATGCCGGGAAATTGCGAAAAGCCGAAGTTCGACATCATTTCTTCCATCTCTTCAAACGGGTCATAGGCGGATGATGTCGAAATGTTTTGGGGGGCGTTCGGGCTTGCCTTTAACGATGCCGCGGGAATTTTGTACGTCTTGCCGCCTGCTGAAATTTCCCATGCTTTGACTTCAAATTCCCCGTCCTGTGTGGGGATATAGTTGAACGTCAAAATTTTTTCGCGGACGGGCGTTTGCATGTTTGTGATGCTCATCCTTGTCTGAACTCCCGAGCCGACATACTGCAATTCAGGCGGGGTCGGTATGTTTTCAGCGGTTATGTCTGCTTCGACGTCTTTTAAGACAACCGAATATTGCGCGACTTGCCCCTTGCGCACAATAGGCGGATTAAAACCGTTTGAGCTGATGGATTGCGCCATTAGGCAAACGGTAAAAAAAATCATTAAAATTGAGGAGATTGCTTTTTTCATTTTACCAATCCTTGTATTTCTTTTCTTCAAATCTGTTGCGCTGTGTTCCGTATCCCGAGAATGGGAGCTTCTTTTCGTCGTCTTTCAAGGAGTCGAGGACTTGCGCGGCTTCGCGGCGCGTCATCACTCCCGCCTGCGAACGGTAATCGAGGGGCGTTCCGTCCTTATCCTCTTCCGCTTGCGCGGATTTCTTTGCGTCTTTGCCTTGCTTTTCTTCCGAGGGCGAGGGTGTTTCGTCTTTTTTATCGGCGGAATTTTCTTCTTTTTGAATATCGGAATTTACCGCCTGCTCGTTTTGCTTGTTTTCGGAGTTTTGATTTTTGGAATTTTGACCGTTTTCTTTTTGGTTTTCTTGGGCGTTGTTTGATTTATTGTTTTCCTTTGAATCTTGATTTTTTTGGCTTTTATCTTTTTCGCTTTGGTCGGCGTTTTGATTTTTGCTCTGATTTTCCCCGTTTTGTTGTTGATTGTCTTGGCTGTTTTGTTGGTTTTCCTGCGAATTATTTTTGTCTTGGTTCTGATTGTTTTCTTGCTTTTGGTTATTCTGCTTGTCGTTTTGATTGTTATTTTGATTGTCTTTGTTTTGCTGGTTATTTTGGCTGTCTTGATTTTGGTCGTTTTGTTGGTTGTCCTTGTTGTCGTCGCGCAGGAGTTTTTTCAGCTCTTCGATATTTTTTTCGAGGGCTTTTTTTTGCAAATCAAAGTTTTCTGACGAGTCTTTCAACGCTGAATTTGTTTCGGCGATTTTCTTTGCGGCGTTTTTCGCGGCGGAAAGATTTTTCGACGCGCTTTGCATTTCGGGGTCGAGCTCAACCGCATTCTCAAAATTCTTTTGGGACAAAAGAGTTTCTGCTTGTGCTTTTTTCAAGGCTTCGCGGGTTTTAGTTAAGGTTTTTTCAGTTTCTTCTATGGACTTTTTTGACTGTTCGCATTGTGAAATCGCGCCTTTTATTTCGTTTTGCAAATTTTGCTCTTTTAACGCCTCTTCGCCCGAATTTTTGAGGGTGTCCAATCCCTTTTTCAGGGTTTTGCCTGAAAAGTCAAGGGCTGATGCCGTTTGAGTTTCGGTCTGTTTTGCGCCTTCAACGGCCTTTTGGGCATCGGCTTTTTCAAAGGATTTTTTTGCGTCTTCGTATTCGACGCATCCCAAATTGTAGTAGCTCTTGGCGTGGATTTGCATGTCGTTTTGAGAATATGCTATCGCCTTGTAAAAATTCTCTTTTGCATGCTCTGAATTTTTGTTTTCAAAAGCATCTATGCCGGCGTTGAAAAAATCCCTCCAAGTCTTAGGCTCTTCGGTTTTTTGCGCGGCGGCATTATCCTTTTCTTGCGCGCTTTCTTTTTGATTTTCTTGGGCTTTCAAATCCGAAGTTGAGGCGAATGAGGCGCACAGCAATATTGCGGCAATCACTCCGAGATTAGCGCGCCTGCCTTTAAATGTTTTACGCGATCCCAAAATGAAATCCAACACCAGCAGAATTATGGACAGTGCGAGAGGAATTTGAAATCTTTCTATTGCTATTTTCTTCATCTTTGCGGAAAGTTCCGACTTCGGGGCTTTTTTAATGCCCGCTTCGTAGATTGCGTCCATGCCGCCGTCAGAGAGGTTTGCGTAGATGCCGCCCGTCGCTTTTGCCACTTGTTTTAAAAGGTCTTCATTTAGCTTGCTTGAAACCAAATTGCCGTCTGTGTCCCTTACGAACTCCAATTTTCCGTATTCGTTGCGGACGGGGATAGGCTCTCCGTTTTGAAGACCCACGCCGAGCGTGTAAATTTTTATTCCCTTTTCATTGGAGGCTTTTTCAGCCCTTTTTACGCCCGACTGTTCAAGCTCTTCGCCGTCGCTTATAAGGACGAGAATTTTTTGGTTTTTCGAGTCCGAAAATGCGGAATCGGCTTCGTCGATTGCGCTTGCGATGTTTGTGCCGCCGCGCTGGATTATGTTTGTGTCGAGAGAATCAAGCGACATTCTGAATGCGCCGTAGTCGAGGGTTATGGGGCATTGCAGGAATGCCTGTCCGCTGAACGCGACAAGGCCGATTCTGTCTCCGCCAAGCCTTTCAACCACATCGTTTATGGCAAGCTTTGCGCGTTCGAGACGGTTTGGCTTTATGTCTTCTGCAAGCATACTTTTTGATGTGTCCACCGCGAAAATTATATCGACGCCCATTTGATGCTCTTCCGTCCACTTGTAACCCCATTGCGGGCGGGCGAGGGCGAACATCATGAGGGAAATGGCAGAGGCAAATAATATGGATTTTGCGAAAATCTTTACGCCGCTTACATTTTGGCTTAAAGCGGGCAGGATTTCCTTTGAGGCAAATTGCGCCAAAATATTTCTCTTTTTGTTTTTGAAATACGCCGCCGCCGCAATCGCCGCGAAGAATGAGGCGACTGCCAAAAGGGCGATAAATGGATATTGAATCGTCATGGCAAAGTCCTAAATCTGGTGTTCGCAAGCAGGCGTTCCAGCATAAGCAGGGCGAGCGCAAAAATCAGCGGATAGGCAAACAGTTCGTTGTATTCCGTGAAATTGTGGATTTTAACTTTTGTTTTTTCAAGGGAGTCAATTTGGTTATAAATGGACTGCAAATTTTTGTAGTCGGTGGCGCGGTAGAATTTGCCGCCCGTGATTTCGGCGATTTTTTTGAGAGAGGCTTCGTCAATCTGGCTTATGCCGTGCCCCGCAATTTGGGGATTGCCGAATTTGTTGCGGATAATCCTGCCGTTTTCGTCTGCCGCGGCGTAGGGTATTCTGCCGCTTTTGCCCGCGGCGATGATGTATATTTTTGTGTCGAAACTCGCGGCGGCTTCGGCGGCGGCTATGGGGGATATTTTGCCCGCATTGTTGTCGCCGTCGGTAAGGAGAATTATCACTCGGCTTTTGGCGTCTTTTAAGTCTCTTAGCCTGTTTACGCTCGTTGCTATTGCCGAACCTATTGCGGTGCTTGAACCGTCTATCATCCCGATTTCAACCCTTGATATATTTTGCAAAAGCCAGTCGTGGTTCAGGGTGAGGGGGGAAACGACAAAGGTGTTTGAGGCGAAAATTGTCATTCCTATCCTGTCGCTCGGGCGTTTTTTTATGAACTGTTCAATTACATTTTTTACAGCGTCAAGGCGGGTTTGAAGCTCCGCGCGGTTTTCCGACAAGTCTAGAGCCGCCATTGAGCCTGAAACGTCAACCGCCAAAACAATGTCAATGCCGCTTTCTTCCCTTTCCGTATAGCCCTTGCCAAGCCTCGGGCGGGCGAGCGCGACAATCAAAAGGGCGAGCGCGAGCAGCCTTAAAAACATTAGAATTGCGCCCGCCTTGCTGCGCTTGAATTTTGCGACGTTATTGGCTATGGCGATGCTTGAAAACAAAATGGAGCCACTCTTGCCTGTTCTTCCTTTCAGAATTGCAAGTAGCGGGAGGGCTGCCAAGAGCCATAAAAATTCAGGATTTGAGAAATCGAAATTCATTTTTTTGCGGCGTTTATTTTTGCGTCTTGGCTTTCCACGAAATCAATGGCGAGATTCGACATTTTTGACCTTCCTTCGCTTCCGAATTCCGCACCCGCGAATTTTGCAAGGTCTGCAAGCGTGAGAAGCTCCGCTATTTGCTTTTTTGCGCCTTCATCGAGATTTTCGGAGTTTGACGCAATTTTTAAAAATTCTTCTGTTGTGCGTTCGGGGGCGGGCATTTTGTAAACTTCGCTTATGTATTCCCTTACCGCCGCGCTTACGTAGAACGCGAAAAGGGAATCTGTTGCGGACATCGCCGCCGCTTTTATTTGAAGCATTGCCTTTTCAAGCGGAGTTTCGGCAGGCTTGTTTTTTTTACGGGTGAGAAATCCCAAAATGAACGCCAAAAGCATTGCCGCGGCAACGAACCAAGCCCAGTATTCCTGCCAGAATGTCGGCTCGATTTTGCCCGTCAAGGAGTCTATTTCTTCAAAAACGCCGTTCATCTGCGCTTCCTTTCCTCAAAAAATTTGCGAAGTTTGACAATATAGGGTTTTCCCGCCTCTATTCTGACGGAGTCTATGCCTATTCTTGCAAGGGCGTTTTTAAAGTCTTTCATTCTTTTTAAATTTTCCGCCTTATATGCGTCCGTAAGTTCTTTTGAGAACGTGTCAAGCTCGACAATCTCACCCGTTTCACTGTCTTCCAGTACTATCGTTCCGAGATTTGGAAGCTCTGTTTCACGTTCATCGAACACGTTTACGCATATTAAGTCGTGGCGGCGGTTGGTCAAGTCGAGGGCTTTTAAGACGGAATCCTCGGCGCGCAAATCCGGGTTTGGCAAAACTCCGTCGGGCCCCTGCAAAAAGTCGCTTAAAAGCACGACAATCGCGCGGCGTTTCAAAAGCCTGTTTATACCGTCTAAGGCATTTGAAATGTTTGTTTTTGAATGTTTCGGCTTGAAAAACAAAATTTCCCTTATGAGGCGCAGAATGTGCCGCCTGCCTTTGCGGGGAGGTATGATAAGCTCTATTTCGTTTGTAAAGAGGGCAAGCCCCACCTTGTCGCCGTTTTTTGCGGCGGAGAAGGCGAGCACGCTTGCAAGCTCTGCTTCAAGCTCCCTTTTGGTTTGCGAATTTGAGCCGAAAGCCCCGCTTGCGGACAGGTCAACTGCGAGCATCATTGTAAGCTCGCGCTCTTCGCGGTATTTCTTAACATGGGCTTTCCCCGTCCGCGCAGTAACGTTCCAGTCAATGCTTCGTATTTCGTCGCCCGGCTGGTATTCGCGCGCTTCTTCAAAGTCCATTCCCTGTCCCTTGAAGACGCTGTGGTACGCTCCCGCAATCGCGTCGCTTACCTGCTTTCGGGTGGCGATTTCTATGCGCCTTACCTTGCGCAGCATTTCTTTGACGGAGTCGCTCATTTTCGCAAAAAATTTAAGGGCATTTTTTTAATCAGGGAACCGCGACTTTGTCCAAAATTTCCTTTATCATTGCTTCTGTTGTGACGCCTTCGGCTTCCGCTTCGTAAGAGGGGATTAGTCGGTGGCGCAGCACGTCAGGGGCGATGTCTTTTATGTCCTGTGGCGTAACATAGCCTCTGCCTTGCAGGAACGCGTGGGCTTTTGACGCCAAAGAGAGGGCGATTGTCGCTCTCGGAGACGCTCCGAAGCGTATGAAATTATCCAAATCGAGCTTGTACGACGACGGCTTTCTGGTTGCGAAAACCAAATTTACGATGTAGTCTTTTATTTTGTCGTCCACATAGATTTCATCGACGACTTTTCTTGACTGCATTATTTTTTCGGGAGTCACAACCGTGTTGATTTCGGTTTTGACGTCTGTTTTTGCCATCATGTCCAATATGAGCCTTTCCTCTTCTTTCGAGGGATAGCCTACGTTCAGCTTGAACATGAAGCGGTCAACTTGCGCTTCGGGGAGCTGGTATGTTCCCTCCTGGTCGATTGGGTTTTGGGTTGCCAAAACCAAAAACGGCGAGGGCAGGGGATAGGTTGTGCCTCCGATTGACACCTGCCTTTCCTGCATGGCTTCAAGCAGCGCGCTTTGCACCTTTGCGGGCGCGCGGTTGATTTCGTCAGCCAGCACAAAGTTTGCGAAAACAGGGCCTTTTTGGGTTACAAATTCGCCTTTTGACTGGTTGAAAATCAAAGTTCCCACTATGTCGGCAGGCAGGAGGTCGGGCGTGAACTGAATTCGGTTAAACTGCGCCTCGGCGGCGGATGCAAGTGTTTTTATTGCGAGTGTTTTTGCAAGCCCCGGAACGCCTTCAAGCAGAATGTGCCCGTTTGCGAGGACGCCTTCAATCATTCTGTCCACAAGGTATTTTTGCCCGACGACGTTTTTTGAAATTTCTCCCCTAAGCAGGATTGTCCAATCCGAGGATTGCCTTACTTTATCGTTTATTTCTGATAGGTTTGCGCTCATGTTCTTATTGTTAAATTCGTAAAAATGAAATTAAAATTAAAGATTATAGACAAACGCCCCGCTTTTTTGTTCCGCAAAATTTCAGGCTTCCGCAATCAAGGCGAGGGTTTTGGCTATCACTTCTTCTTTCGACATGTTTGAAGTGTCTATCAAAACGGAGCCTTCGGGTCGGACGAGCGGGGCTGTTTTGCGGTTTTTGTCGAGGGCGTCGCGCTTTGAAATGGAGTCGGATATACCCTCGTTTGCGCGGCGTTTGCGGCGGGTTTCTTCGTCTGCGTCCAAAAATATTTTAATTTCCGCGTTCGGGAAAATTACGCTGCCTATGTCCCTTCCTTCCATTACAAGCCCCGCAAAGTTTTTTTCTTTCGCGACGCCTTCCATTGAACGCTGGTAGCCCTTCAAAAATTCCCTTACCTGTGGCATTGCGGCAAACAAAGATACGTTTTGGTTTACTTTGTCGGTGCGTATCAAAGAATCTTCTATTTCTTTTCCACCGACGGACATCCTTGCAGAATTTCCGAAAATTAAAGTCGATATTTCAACGCCTTTCAATGCTTGCGAAACTGCGTCTTCGCCAAGCGACGGCGCAATGCCTTTATCAAGCAAAATGTATGCGATTGTGCGGTAGTGCGAGCCTGTGTCAACGTGCATATAGTTTAAGGTTTTTGCGCATTCTTTCGATACACTCGACTTGCCGACTGCGGCTCCGCCGTCGATTGCGACTGTTTTAAATTTCATGCTGTCCTTTCTTGACTGTTCGAGGATTTTGAAAAAGTCGGGCCATGTTTTTGACGAACATTGCGGGTCGCGTATTTCAATCCACGCCTTTCCGCCGCCAAAAATATCGGCGCATCCCGCAACGCCGTGCGACATGGCAATTCTATGGTCTTTGTAGGTTTCGATTTTTACGGGGCTTGAAATTTTTTGGGCAAGCTCTGATTTTTCGTATGGGAAAATTGTTATCGAATCTTCGTCAAACTCGACTTTTTTCGCGAATTTTGAAATTTCCCTTGCCATCGCTTCCACCCTGTCGCTCTCTTGCTTTCGGGTGTGTGCAATGCCCGTTATTTTAGTTGTGCGCCCGAATAGCGGAGCTATTGCGGCAAACGTCAAAAAAGTGTCTGAAATATCGTTAAAGTCAAATTCGCACGCTTCGGCGGAAGGTTCCGACTTTAATGCGAGCAAGTCGTTTCCCACGCGGCGGCATTTTACAAGACCAGCTTTTTGCATAACTTGCGCAAACCCGACATCGCCCTGCAATCCTTCGCGGGGAAAGTTTTTTACAAGCACCGCGCCCGAAGTTGCCGCCGCGAGCGCAATGGGATAGCTTGCCGCTGTAGCGTCGGTTTCAACCGTGTAAGATGAAATTTTGCAAGTTTTGGAATTTTTTACGATGTATTTTCCGTTTGAAGGGCATTCGACTTCAAATCCGAACTGGCGCATCATTTTAACCGTCATTTCAACGAAAGGTTTTGAAACCGTCCCGCCTTTTAAAGTTATGGAAGTTTCGGAACTTGCAAGGGTTTGCGACATCAGTATTGCCGATAGAATTTGGCTCGACTGGGTTGCGTCAAGCGATATTTCCCCTCCCGAAAACCCCTTTGTTTTGACTGAAAACGGGAATGAAAAACTTTCTTTTTTGAATGTAAATTCAGCTCCGAGATGTTCGAGAGCTTCAATCAAGCCGCGCATGGGCCTTTTGTACATTTCTTCGTCGGAGTCGAATTCAAACTCTCCGTCTTTTATTGCGCATACGAATGCGGTTAAAAACCGCGCCGCCGTGCCTGCGTTGCCGACAAAGAGCTTCGCGCTTTTTTTGGGGGAACCTGAAACTGATATGAAATTTTCGCCTTCCTCTATTTCAAAGCCCAAATTTTTAAGGCATTGCGCCATAATTTGGGAGTCGCGCGAAACGAGGGGGTTAAAAATTTTTATTTTTTGCCCCGCCATTGCGGCAAGCAAAAGTGCGCGGTTTGTTATGCTTTTTGACCCGGGAGCCTGTATTGCGGCGCAGGCGGGTTTTGTGAAAGGTTCTATTTTATAGTCCATGGTTTTATTTGTCCAATTCGGAACGCGTTTTTTTTGCGTTTTTTAAAAATTCTTCGATAAACTTTTCGTCTCCGATTTTCACTGCGCGGGAGAGTGTTTCCAACATTCCTATGATTTCGTCCAATCCGTTTGAAATATTCGCGGCGTTTTCCTTCAATATGCTTTTCCACATTTGAACATCGCTTTTTGCTATCCTTGTAGTGTCTCTAAATCCGTTGCCCGCGAAAGTTTTGTATGAAGAGAAGTCTTTTGAGGCGAAGTTTGCAAGCGTGCTTGCCACGCATTGCGGAATATGGCTTATTTCCGCGGCAATTCTGTCGTGCTCTTTTGGGGATACAAAATGCACATCCATTCCGATTTCCCGCCACATTGCCGCGATTTTTTCTGTCGCGTCTTTGTTGGAAGTCGGGCAGACAAAGCAGGCGGCGTTTTTAAACAGGTCTTTATCTGCAAAATCAGCCCCTGATTTTTCGGAGCCTGCCATCGGGTGAGACGGCACGAAATTGCCGTTTTTGAAAATTTCAAGGCAGATGTCGGATATGTTGAGTTTTGTCGAGCCGACATCGGTTATGAGTGCGCTTTTCTTGGCGTATTTTGCCGCTTCTTTTGCAATAATCGGAATTGACGACGCGGTAGAGCAGATTGCTATCAAATCGGCATTTTGCACCGCTTCTTCCAAAGTGTCGCACACGCGGTCTGCCCAAGGTTTGCCTTTGCAGTTGTCGCGCGTTGATTGGGAGCGCGACCAAATGTAGGTTTCCTTGCAAAGTCCCCTTGATTTCAACGCCCATGCGAGCGAACTGCCGAGCAGTCCCGCGCCCAAAACCGCAATTTTGTCAAATAAAATCATGGTTTAGAATATTGCAATATCCCCGCGTCTTTTCAACACTCTTTTGCGCAAACGGATTTATTTTTGAGGCTTGCGGTTTTCATTTATTTTTGTTTTATATATTATTTTTCTTTATGAAGATATTTTTGTCGATAACAGGAAGGTTTTTCGCGCTCATGCCGCGCTCTTTTTCAAGCGGCATTTGCAAGGCGATAGGCTTTCTCATAATTTATGTGCCCAATTCCCGCGCAAGGGTTGCCTTTTCCAACATAAAGCACTGCTTCCCGAACTTGCCAAAAAGCGAAATTCGAGAAATCGCATACGAATCCGCCAAGCGAATGGTGGAAATGGGGCTGTTTGTTTTGGCAAGCCCGTACATCGGCGAAAAAGAGCTGAAAAAACGCATACGCATTTCGGAATTTTTGAATTCGGAAATTGCAAATCTTCAAGAAAATCCTCGCCCTTTGGTTTTGATGATTCCGCATTTTTGCATGATGGAATCCATTACGATGCTTCCGATGCTTTCTCCTTTGAAAATGCCGCAGACGGGAGTATTTTACCGCCCCTTTGACAACGACGGAATAGAGTCGTGGGTGAAGGAGACGAGAGAGCGTTACGGCGTCCATTTGCTGTCCAGAAAGGACGGGCTTTTCGCGGCGAACGACTTTTTGAAAAACAAGGGTTGCGTGGGCGTTTTGTTCGACCAAGATGCGGGAGCGGCGGGAGTTCTTTCGCCGTTTTTCGGAAGGCTTGCATCGACTTCGGAAATTGCGGAAATTCTTGCGCACAGGTGGCGGAGCGGAGTCGCCGTGGTTTGGGCGAAGCGCACGGGCTTTTGGAGTGCGGAAATCGACGGGGAATTTATAGAAGGCTCGGAGTCTGAAGAAATTTTGTTCAATTTGAACTTATGGCTTGAAAACAAAATAAAAAGCGACGAAACCGCAAGGCGCGACTGGCTTTGGCTCCACAAGAGGTGGAAGACTCAGACTCATCCCAAGTACCGCTTCCAAATAAGGCATCGCAGGGTTGTTTTTGAGGAGTATTTAAAGCATTTTAATTTAAAAGAGCTTCCGAGACGTTCAAATTTTATCTTCAAAATGCCATCTGAATTGACAGAGGCGGTTTCGGTTTTGCCGATATTTTCCACTTTGCGCAAGGCGCGTCCCGACGCGGCGTTTACTCTCTTGTTTAACGAGGACATTGCGGAATGCTTTGAAGGATTGAGCGTTGCAGAGAGGGTTCTATCGCTTCCGTTTGACATGGCTAAGCGAAAAGATGTTTTAATGTCTTTAAGCGAAGAATATCCGGAACTTTTGGCGGTATTTGACGCTTCGGGCAAGTATGAGTTTGACGCAAAGTTAATACGGGCGGCGCAATCTTACGGCTTTTTTAAAAAGGGCGGAAAGAAGCCGAAGTTTGTCAAGTTTTGCGCCGAGCTTTCTGAAGACGATTTTTCAAGACCGATTTTGGAAAGGGTTGAAATAATGCTAAAAAAATACGGCTTGAAAGAGCCGTTGGATTTTTCCGAAATAACATTTAAAAACCGCAATGGCGGCGCGGTTTTCGATGCAAAAAAGCTTTTAAAATCGGCGTCAAAAGAAGAAATTGTGTCTTTACTTAAAAATTCCTCAAAAATAGCGTTCTAAAAAAAATTCAAAAAACAAATTGAGAATTTTTTAAAAATCGGCTTTTATGTTTTTTGTATGGAAATTGTAGATTTTAACGGGGAAAAACTTTATAAATGGACAGTCGGGGCTTCGACTTTCATCGCCTCTCCGACGCGCGGCGCGCGCCTTATGAACTGGTTTTTGACGCTTGCGGACGGCTCTTTGAGGGACGTTATATATTGGCCCGACAACGCCGACATGAAAGGCGGCTTTGCCTCTGTTCGCGGCGGAAATCCGATTTTGTTTCCGTTTTGCGGCAGGAGCCATTTAAACGGAGAGCTTGGCAAGTGGAAAACTCCCGACGGAAGAATTTTAAATATGCCCCAGCACGGGTACGCGAGGCAGGGGGAGTTTGAAATCGTCGATATAACCGATTTTGCGTTTGTGGCAAAATTCAAGCCCGATGCGCAATGTCGCGAAAACTATCCCTATGATTACGACTTTGTTGTAAGCTATCGTTTCAACGAATTTTCGATAGGTTGCGACCTGCGCCTTGCGAACAATTCAGATGTTGAAATTCCGTGGTGCGCGGGGCATCATTTTTATTTTAAAATGCCGTGGCACGACGGGGCTTCGCGGAAAGACTACCGCATAATTTGCGACGCCAAAAAAGCCTTTAAACTTGACGAAGCGGGCAAACTCTCTCCCGTGGAAGCGGCGTTTCCCGCCGATTTTTCGGACGGCAGGCTCTGGAACAGGATTAACTGCAAGCTCAAAACAAACATTGTGAAATTCGGGCCTAAAAGCGGGGAAGAGGACATTTCAATCCGAATTGGCGAAAGTTCGAAGCCTGACGCCTGTGCGAGCGTCGTGACGTGGACTGAAAGCGATGAAAGCCCGTTTTATTGCGTTGAGCCGTGGATGGGGCTACCTAATTGCGCAGAACATAAGAGCGGGCTTTCGCTTGTGAAGCCGCATTCCTCCCAGACATTTTCAGTGGATATTTCCGTTTTTTAAGGCGCGGTTGCAATTTTTTGCGCGAAAGCCGCAAAAATGATTAAAGCTCTTTTGCGCAGACTTTCGCGGCAGAGATTGCGGCGGCATCTGACGCTTCCTCCGCTGTCTTTCCGCTTAGAATTTCAGAGACAAAACGCGCTGTGAAAGCGTCTCCCGCTCCGACGGTATCGACTATCTTTTCCACCTTGCTCTTGCCTGTTATTTCCTTATCTTCGCAGACTATCATGTGTCCGTCGGCCCCGCGGGTCAAAACCAGATAGTTTAGGTTGAACATCTTAAAAATCTTGCGCGCGCATTCGGTTTGGCTTCCGCATATCGAGAACATTTGGGAAATGACGGGCAGTTCTTCCTCGTTTATTTTCAGAATGTTTGCGATTTCCAGAGAGCTTGTTATTATTTCCTTTGAATAGAAGTTTTGGCGCAGATTTGCGTCAAAGACTTTCAGGCATTTTTTTGACGCTGACCGAATTATTTTGAAGAGGTTTTGTCGCGAAACGTCGCTTCTTTGCGCGAGAGTGCCGAATGCGATGGCGTTTGAACTCGCCGCAAATTCTACTGCCTGCGGTGTTATTTCGATTTTATCCCAGGCGGCAGGGGAGCATATTTCGTATGAAGGAGCGTTGTTTTCGATTTTTACGAGAACCTTGCCGGTTTCTTCGCCTTCAAGCTCCTGCACAAAATCGGAAGGCATTCCTTCGCGCGCCATAAAATTGAATACTTCCGCGCCATTTTCGTCTTTGCCTACCGCGCTTAAAATGTAGGCGTCCGCGCCGAACTTTCGTGAAAAGCGTGCAAAGTTAAACGGGGCTCCGCCCAAAATTTTTTTATTTTCAAAAATATCCCAAACAATTTCTCCGAAAGATAAAATTTTCTTTTGCATAATCTTGTTTTTTATCGGTTTTTAGACGTTTGTTTTTAAAGATTTTTTATTCAAAAAAATTTGCGGTTTGCAAAATGAAACTTTTTATAAAAAATCACGTTTAAACAATTATAAAATTTTTTAGTTTTGTCTATGAAGAAATCTTTACTTTCAAAGAGAAATTTTTTTGTTTTGATTGCGGTTTTGGCTGTGGCGTTGGGAGCTTATTTCCATTTTTCCGCGCCAACGGAGGAAATTCCGCCCTACAAAACTTCGGAAATCGCCCTTAGGGACATTACTGTTTCAATAGACGCGACGGGAACGGTGGAGCCTGAGGATTTGGTCGATGTCGGCGCGAGAGTTTCGGGGGAAATTTTGGAATTTGGCAAAGACGTTGACGGAAATCTTGTCGATTACGGCTCGCGAGTGAAAGAGGGCGAGCTTTTGGCACTTATTGATGACCAAATTCCCCAGTCGGATTTATTGGTTGCCAAGGCGAAGCTTAGCGCGGCAAACTCCAATTTGGAGCAGGCGAAAGCAAGCCTTGCGCAGGCAAAGGCGTCTTTCAACAGGGCGGAGCGTGACTGGCTCAGAATTAAAAACCTCGAAGTGGGGGAGGCAATTTCGCAGGCTTCGCACGATTCTTATCTTTCCGAATACGAGCAGTCCGCTGCTCAAATTGACGTCTGCAAGGCGTCCATAAAAACTGCACAGGCTGAAATCGAGCAGGCGCAGGCAAACGTGAAAACTGCGGAGCGCAATTTGAGCTACTGCAAAATTAAGGCGCCCGTTGACGGCGTTGTTATCGACAGAAAAGTGAACATAGGTCAGACGGTTGTTTCAAACATGAGCGTAAGCTCCCTCTTTTCGATAGCCAAAGACTTGAAAAAAATGGAAGTATGGGCGTCTGTAAACGAAGCCGACATAGGCTATGTTAAGCAGGGGCAAAACGTTTTGTTTACCGTGGATGCCATGCCCTCTGAAACATTTTACGGCAAGGTTGGCAAAATCAGGCTGAATGCCACCATGTCCCAAAACGTGGTGACTTACATCGTTGAAGTCGTGGTTGACAATTCCGACGAAAAGCTGCTGCCGTATCTCACTGCGAATTTGAAGTTTGAGGTCGAGTCTGCAAAAGGGGTATTGAGCGTGCCAAATTCCGCATTGAGATGGTCTCCTTTCGGCGCGTCGGAAAACTTGGGCAAGGGGCGCGGCGCAATTTGGATTTTGAACGGTTCGCAAATTTTCAAGGTGGAAGTTAAGACTGGAATTTCCGATGGCGCGTTTACCGCCGTTTATTCCGACAAGCTTAAAGGCGGCGAAATCGTGGTTACGGGCATAAATTCAAACGAAGAGGCGGCTTCTTCTGCGGCGTCCAATCCGTTTATGCCAAAACCTCCGCATGCCCGCAAGAAAAACGGCAAGTAAGGATTATGAATTTGATAAGTCTCAAAAACATCTGCAAAACCTACATCGTGGGCGATGTAAAACTGCCTGTTTTAAAGTCTATTTCCTTAGACGTCAAAAAAGGCGAGATGCTTGCGCTTACGGGGACTTCGGGGTCCGGCAAAAGCACGCTCATGAATATTTTGGGCTGTCTTGACCGTCCGACTTCGGGAGAGTATTTTTTGGAGGGCGTTGAAATTTCAAGACTCGACAACGACGGCAGGGCGGACGTCCGCAACAAAAAGATAGGCTTTGTCTTCCAGAGCTTCAATTTGCTTCCGAGAACTTCCGCCCTTGAAAACGTCATAATGCCGCTCTTTTACACGGCAAATCATTTGAGCGAAAAACAGATGCTTGAACGCGGCGAGCAAATGCTCGAAAAAGTCGGGCTTAAAGACAGAATGATGCACGAGCCATCCCAGCTTTCGGGAGGCCAGCAGCAGAGGGTCGCAATCGCGAGGGCTCTTGTAAATTCTCCCGAAATCCTATTTGCGGACGAGCCTACGGGGAATTTGGACAGCAGAATGAGCGAGGAAATCATGGATATGTTCTGCCAAATAAACGAATGCGACGGAGTGAGCGTCGTGCTTGTGACGCACGAGCCGGAAATCGCCGAAAAGGCGAAGAGGGTGGTGCGCTTAATTGACGGAGAAATAACAGACGACAGGATTATATGAAAAACTGGCGCATATTGAAATCGGCATTAAAGTCCATTTTGCGCAATCCCATGCGCACGTTTTTGACGACACTTGGCATTGTGATTGGCATTGCCGCGGTCATTGCCCTCATGGAAGTCGGAGCCGGCGCGCAGGACAGTTTAAAAAAGAGCATTTCCGCCATGGGCGTAAATTCCATAACTGTACGCCCCGGTGCGGGAATGATGGGCGGGGTCAGCTCAGGCGCGGGTTCAAAGGCGAATTTGACGGCGCAGGATGTTTCGGAAATTTTAAAGGAATGCCCGTCCGTAAAGCTTGCCACTCCCGTGATTTCAGTCAGGGGGCAGGTTGTTTACGGCGGCAAAAACTGGAGTCCGTTCGGCATCAGCGGCGTCAACGAAGATTATCTTGAAATCGGCAACTGGCAGGTTGAAGACGGAGAAATGTTTTCAAAATTGCAGGTATTAAGAGGGTCGAAAGTATGCCTTATAGGCTCTACCGTAAAACGTGAATTGTTTGGGAGTGAAGACCCTCTCGGCAAAGACATACGCATACAAAATGTGCTTTTCAAGGTGATAGGGGTTCTTAAAAGCAAGGGCGCGAACATGATTGGCATGGACCAGGACGACACTGTGATAGCTCCGTGGACTGCCGTTAAAGCGCGGCTTACGGGCGCGGGGCAGACTTCCATTTCATCGGTATCCTCTTCCTCTTCGACTACGGCAACTTCCACTTCTTCAACTTATCCCGACGCCACAAGCCTTTATCCGCCGTCGTCTGACTCCAATTTGCCGCCAGTGCGCTTTCAGAATGTTGACAGCATTTCCGCATGGGCGAGAACTCCCGAGCTTGTAGATTCCGCCGTGGAGGAAATAACGAAGGTTTTGCGCTCTACCCACAAGCTTGCAAGCGGTGTCGAAAACGATTTTCAAATCCGCACAATGTCCGAATTTTCCGATTTCCTTACGGGCTCTACCAAGAACATGACAAACCTTTTGCTTTGCGTGGCGTTCATTTCGCTTATCGTGGGAGGTGTCGGCATCATGAACATAATGCTTGTATCCGTGACTGAAAGGACGCGAGAAATCGGGCTTAGAATGGCGGTTGGCGCGAAAAAGCGCGACATACTCCGCCAGTTTCTCGTGGAATCTGTCGTGATATGCTTTATGGGCGGATTGATTGGCATTGCTTTCGGGCACGGTGCGTCAATGGTTTTGGCGTCTGCGATGAAGTGGCCCTCGACCGTTTCTTACTCCGCAATATTGCTCTCTGTGGGTGTTTCCGTTTTGGTGGGGGTGGTGTTCGGATATTATCCCGCATGGAAAGCCGCAAGACTTGACCCTATTGAAGCTTTGAGATATGAATAAAAAATACATGCCTTTGTTTTTTGCCGCGTTGTTGTTCGGTTGCGCGGTCGGCCCCGACTTTGAAAAACCCGAATACGGGCAAATGCCGAAGTCTTTCGACGCTGAAAACGCCCCTCTTTTCAAGGCGGTGGAAGACGGTGGCGACATCGAAAAGTGGTGGGAAGTTTTTGACGACCCGCTTCTAAATTCTTTGATAGAGCGGGCGTTGGAGCATAATTTCGACTTGAACATCGCAAGAATTTCTGTTGAGCAGGCGGGGTATCAGCTTGGAATTTCCAAAAGCGGGCTCTTTCCCGTTTTGGACGCAAAGGGCGGCTTTGCCGAAAGGGGAAACATGAGTGGCTCTTCTCGCGGCTACACTTCCGCGGAGCTTGGAGTCGGATGGGAAATCGACGTATTCGGCGGCGTCCGCAGGGGCATTGAAAGCGTGGAAGCTGATTACATGGCGGCGGAGGCGAATAAGAATGCGGTTCGCATAAAGGTTGCAAGCGATGTTGCAAGCGCCTATTTTCTTTACAGGTTTTACTGCGAGGATTTGTCTATTACCCGCAAAAATTTGGAGACGCAGGAAAAGACGTTGAAAGTCATAAAAGAGCGTTTGGAAAACCGCCTGATTGCAAAGCTCGACTATGTGCGCTCCGAAGCCCAGCTTAGGTCAACGCTTTCGCAAATCCCTTCCATAGAAGCGCAAAAGGAGTCGGCAAGGTACGCCCTCGAACTTCTGCTCGGCTTAAATTCTGGCGCGCTCAAAGAGGAGCTTAAAGACGTTTCGGGGCTTCCCGAATTTGAGAAATTCGTTTCCCTGCAAGTCCCCGCAAAACTCTTGGAACGCCGCCCCGATATAATTGAGGCGGAATACAAGCTTCATTCTGCCGTCGCAAAAATAGGAGAGGCGGAGGCTGACTTTTATCCAAAGTTTTCGATAACGGGCAATATTTCGTACAGCGCGCCCGCGAAGGCGAACTTGTTTGACAGCCAATACGGCTCTTGGAGCGTCGGACCTACTGTTTCGTGGAATTTGTTTAGCTCGGGCAAGACTTATTACAACGTGAAATTGCAGGAGTCGCTTGCAAAAGAAGCGGGCGTTTCTTGGGAGAAGGTGGTTGCAACCGCCGTTAAAGAAGTACAGGAAGCCATGGTTTCTTCCGTGAAACAGCGCGAGAAAACGGAAATTCTTAAAGATGTTGTAAAGAGCAATGTCGATGCCTACGAGCTTTCTTTCAAGCTTTTCAAGGCGGGAGAATTGGAGTTTTTGGACTTGCTTGACGTCCAGCGCACAATGCTTGTGGCAGAGCAGTCTCTGCTGGAATCGCGCAGACAGTCCTTGGATAACATCATTCTTCTTTATAAGTCCCTCGGCGGCGGATGGCAAAACAACGCCGAAAATAAAGATTAGTCTTTTGCCAATTTTGAAAATCCGAAAAATCTTGTTTTTTTTCGGATTTTTTTACATATTTTTGGAAAATTGAATATTTAAACAATATAAAAGGAAGTTGTATGGAAGATTTTAAAATCGCGAGTGAAGTCAAGCTTACGGGCATTTCAAGGCGCAAATTCTTAAAAATGATGTCGGCGGCGGGGCTTGGAACAATGGCTTTCGGCGCAAGCGGATGCTCGTCAAGCAGCGCAAGCGGCAAAATCGTGATTATAGGTGGCGGGGCTGCGGGTATCAGCATGGCGGCGCGCTTAAAGAGACTCCTTTCAAATCCGAATATCACAATCATAGACCCGAGCGACTTGCACTACTATCAGCCGGGATTTACCCTCATAGCTTCGGGTGTGTATTCTCCCGACGAAGTTTACAAAAAACAGTCGGATTGCATTCCAAGCGGCGTCAAGTGGGTGAAAGACAGCGTCGTCGGTGTAGATCCCGACAAAAACAAGGTCATGACCTTGAAAAACGGCGTTATAGATTACGACTTTCTTGTATTGGCTCCCGGCTTGCAGATAAATTGGGACGGAGTTGAAGGCATAACCCGCGAGACTTTGGGACAGGGCGACGCCTATTGCATATACGACCATCAAGGCGCAATCCGCACATGGCAGGGAATGCAGAAATTCGTCGAAAAAGGCGGAAGAGGCATTTATACCGACACTTACACAAAGCATAAATGCGGCGGCGCGCCCAAGAAAATATGCCTGCTTTCCGAACACCTCGCTCGCAAAAAGGGAACGCGCAAAAATTTGAAGCTCGATTTCTTCACCGCAAGCAAAGTTCTTTACGATGTTCCTTACTTCACGCCGAGGCTTTTGGAAATATACAAGGAGCGCGATGTTTCGATTTCAACGAGAGTCCGCGTAAAGGGCGTTGACACCTTCGCAAAGAAAGTCCACATGGAAAAAATCGTCGTCTCTTCCGAAAAGCAGAAAGACGCAAACGGGGTTGAAAAAGTCGTCGAAAAAAGAACCTACGAACCGTTTGTGGAAGATTACGACTTTTTGCATTTTCTGCCCCCGATGACGGCTCCCGATTTCGTTAAGCAGTCGGGGTTAAGCTGGACGGAAGGCAAACTCGCCCCCGAAGGCTGGGCGGCGACAAACAAGGAAACGCTTGTCCACAATAAGTACAAAAACATTATGGTTGTGGGCGACGTTGCTGGAATTCCGACATCAAAAACGTCGGCTGCCATTCGCAAACAGGCTCCCGTTGCGGCAAAAAATTTGGTTTCGATAATGGAAGGCAAAGAGCCTGCCGAAAAATATAACGGATACGCCGCATGCCCGATTGTGACCGAATACGGCAAGCTCATAATGTGCGAATTCGACTACGACAAAAAAGAGCAAATATCCTTCCCGTTAAATTTCTGGGACATGTCGAAAGAGCAGGCGGTTGGCTGGTACTTGAAAGTGTATATGCTAAAACCGCTCTACTTCTACGGAATGCTAAACGGCTTGGTGTAATAAACTCTTGGCATAACTTACAAAACATTTAAAATTCAAAACTCCCGAAAACAATCTTCTGGAGTTTTTTTTACGGCAATTCTTTTCTTATGAATTTCCTCAGCGTCGATTCTCAAACTTGCAACGATTGCGATATGTCTTTTAATTTCTCGCCCGACTTTAAAAGATTTTTAATTTGCTCTTTTCTAAGTATTAATTTTTCCGTTTTTGGGCTTTTCCCGAAAGGTCTGCCCTGTTTTGCCCCTTGGGTTTTTTTTCTTGCGAGAGCCTCTATTGTCCTTGCAGAAATCAAATTGCGCTCTATTTCCGCGCTAAGTCCGAACGCAAAAGCTAGAACTTTTGAATTGATGTCGTTGCCAAACTTGTAGCCTTCTTTTTTGGAAAATATCGTGATTTTGCGTTCTATGCATAGGCTTAAAATATTCATAATGTCTATGATGCTACGCCCAAGTCGCGATATTTCAGAGACAATCAACATATCATTTGCTTCCATTTTGCGCAGAAGCATGTTTAGCTTGCGGTATTTTAGCTCTTTTGTTCCGCTTATGGTTTCCTGAACCCAAATATCTATTTTTATATCGTTTGCAATGCAGTATGTTTCTATTTCAAAACGCTGATTTTCAAGCGTTTGCTTTTCTGTACTTATTCTTAAATATGCGTAGTTCATAAAAAATAAATTGACTTCTCAGGTTGAAAATTGTTATAAAAACGTCCGTTTAAAAAAAATTAAATTTCAAAAATGTTTTTTCTTGGGACGCAAAAAATAAACAAGTATAACTATTTGAAATTCAAATTATTATAAATGACCCTAAAAAAACATTTTCAATTAACAACCAAAATGAAAAACTCAACTAAAAAGACGAACTTTAAACGGACGTTTTTTTGCGCCGAACCGTCTTATAAGGTTTTTGTCATAAATTTGGACAGGTCTTTCGATAGGCTTGAACAAATGGCGATGCAGTTAAAAAACATTGGTTGGGATTTTGAACGTATTTCGGCTGTTGATGGAAATGCTCAAATAGATGAATTTCTCGATAAATATTATTCAAAGGAATTAAATAGAAAAAAATATTATATTCCGCTAAAAAAAGCGGAAATAGGCTGTTATATAAGCCATTTGAAGGCTTGCGAAAAAATTGTGCGGGATAATTTGGATTATGCCATTATACTGGAAGACGACATAATTTTAGAGCCATATTTTGAAATAATACCTCATGTCTTAAACTCCATAGATAAAAAATGGAACTACATAAAATTATTTTTTTCAGGAAGGAAGAAAAAAATAATAGAGAGAACTCCTGTTGATGTTGGGATTTTTTATGATTCTCCGTATGAGTTTGAGCTTGTAAAATGGAAAAAGCCTCCTTTTGGGACACAAGCTTATGTAATAAGTCGTGAAGGTGCGGTTGAATTTTTGAAAAAACGATCGGTTTTTTATCGCCCTATAGATGTGGATTTGCAATTCACTTGGGAAACAAATCTTGATGTGATGGGCTTGATTCCCCAGTTATGCTCGCATTCTAATGTTGAATCTGAAATAGGGGAACGGGATTTGAATAAGGAATACCATCATCCATTGGCAAAACTTGTTTATAAATTCAAATATTTAATTTTATCTATTTTTAAGTAGCCGATGGATGCTTTGAATTTTAAAATATTTGTAATAAATATGCCCAAATCGAAAGAGCGTTGGGAATATGTAAAATCCCAAATTGAAAGGCTTGGTTTTGCTTGTGCTCGTTCGGATGGAATTGATGTTTCTGCTTTGGGAAAAAATGAATTGGACAAATATTATTCTTGCGAAAAAAATAGAAAAACCTATCCCAAACCTTTAACCAAAGGCGAAATCGGATGCCATATAGCCCATATAAAATGTTGGGAGAAAATTGTATCGGAAGACCTCAATTTTGCTGTTGTTCTTGAAGATGATATTTTTATAGACGGCAAATTCCCGCAGGCAATAGATTTCATAAAAAAGCATTTTAACAAATGGGATTTCATTCGCTTGCAAGTCGAAACCAAAAAACGCTTATTGTATAATAAAGAGGATTTCGGGGATTTTTCAATTTGTGAATTTATAAGAAATTCGGGATGTTTTTGGGGATATGCTTTAAATAAAAAAACGGCACAGACACTCCTAAGCAATATACTGCCATTTGGA
The DNA here is from genome assembly GCF_033971905.1 of Intestinicryptomonas porci. Taxonomy (NCBI): domain Bacteria; kingdom Pseudomonadati; phylum Verrucomicrobiota; class Opitutia; order Opitutales; family Intestinicryptomonadaceae; genus Intestinicryptomonas; species Intestinicryptomonas porci. The sequence goes on along the minus strand of NZ_JALBUT010000007.1, from coordinate 5,630 downwards.
ATTACCGCAGATTCCAACATGCACATATACCACAAATTCAATATTGACGTTAAAACTCTTCTACCTCCCGTTGTTTTTGCAAGAAGCAATAATGATTCGGACATAGAGCTTTTTGGAAAGCGCAAAAAACAGCGTAATTTTTATCCGTTTGCGCGGCAGGTTTTCTCAATTTCTACGTATTTTGGCAGAATTTGCCAACTTATAAAAAGGGACGGAATTAAAAAATTTATTCTTAAAATTACAAAAATAAGGAAAGTATAACATGAGTGGAATTTTTAACATAGCCTATGCGATAAACGATGGATTTGTAAATCCAACATGTGTTTCAATTTTTTCGCTTTTGAAAAACAACAAAAAATATAATATATATATCAATATTATATATTCTTCTCTTTCCGAAGAAAATATAAGAAAAATCCGCATGATGGAAAATTTTTTCTCAAATGTAAAATTCCATTTTCATAAAATAGAAGAAGACCGTTTTCTTAGATTGAAACTTCCGGTAAAACATATAACAGTCGAAACGTATTTTCGCTATATTCTTCCTGAAATTTTGCCAAGTCTTAACAGCGTTTTGTATCTTGATGGAGATACTATAATAAATGGAGATATATCAAAACTTTTTGTTGAAGATATTTCCGGATATTACTGCGCGGGAGTTCCTGATTTTATGAATATGAACGTGGAATATAAAAAATCTCTTGGAATTAACAGCTTTTATATAAATGCCGGAGTTATCTTATATAATCTTTCTGAAATTCGAAAATCAAATATAGTAGATCTTTTATTTAGTATTTCACATGAAAGAGATTTTAAGTTTTGTGATCAGGACGTGATTAATATTGTTTTTGACGGAAAAATAAAAGAACTCGACATAGTTTATAATTTTAAGCATATCCATCAAAAAATTTTTTCTAAAAAATTTAAAGACGCAAAAATTGTTCACTATATAGGAACCAATAAACCTTGGAAGAAGTTTTCTTTTAGCGCATGGAGATGGTTATGGTATAAATATTTCATTTTATTATTGTTTCAAAGTTTTATGATTAAAAAAAGAAAATATAATAAAATAAATATGTAATTTTAATATATTTTTTGCTTAAGCATAGGATTATGAATCTGAAAAAATTATTTTATTTGAAAGAGTTGGATTCTCATTTGATTATCCATTTTTTGGGATTGAGGCTGATGTTTAAACATAGATGTTTATTTAAATATAAACCGGCAACTTCTTATGGGTTATCTGATGAATTGAGAAGCCCAAAATTGGTTGTATCTTTGACAACATTTCCTAAAAGAATAAAAACGGTGCATTTGACGATTAATACTTTGTTAAGACAGAGCATAAAGCCGAATGTTTTAATATTGTGGCTCGCACGGGAGCAATTTCCAAAAGGAGAAGAAGAATTGCCTGAAAATTTATTAAAACTAAAAGATTTTGGGCTTACCATTGATTGGTGTGAAGATTTAAAATCTTATAAAAAGCTGATTCCTTCATTAAAAAAATATCCCAATGATATTATCATTACAGCAGACGATGACTTGTATTACGAAGAGGATTGGTTGGAAAGTTTGTATGCGGCATATTTAAAAAATCCGAATAATATTTATGTAAGAAGGGCAGGGCGAATAATAGTTTTGGAAAATAAATTTAAAACTATCTCAAATAGAAAACATTTATATACCAACTATTTTTATCCAAGCTATAAAAATGTTTTATTAGGAGGTTCGGGATGTCTTTTTCCGCCCGATTCTTTACACGGAGATATTTTAAATGTTGAAAAGATAAAATATCTACTTCCCACTCAAGACGATTTTTATTTTTGGACAATGGCGGTTTTGAAAAAAACAAAAATAGGCGTAGTTAAAGGTTTTGATGCCCACTTGTATTGCATTGAAGGAAGCCAGAAGCACGGATTATGCAAAATAAACAGAAAAAACAATGCGGCTGGCTTGTCGGGAGATGAGGCTTGCGAGAAAATTTTGCATGCTTACCCCGAAATCATGGATATTTTAAAAGAAGAATAAGATTTAATTATATTAAAGAATTTTTTACCCAAATGACCTTTGTTTAAAACCTCAGCTGGATTTGCGTTCGGAATATGTGCATGTTAGTTTCGATGTCTCCGAAAAATCTCGAGTTCACTGGATGGTCGAAGATTGCGTATTCGTAGCCCGCAAAGAACTTGAAGTTATGGTCGCGTATGTACCAGCAAAGCCCGCCGTATATCGTCGTTGCGCGGTCAAAATAGATGTCGAATGGTCGGGGATGCGAGCTTGATTTCGCTCCCGTAAGCACGTCTTTGGGCAGTATCCCTTTTCCATCTGTAAAAATTTGGCTAAGCCTTCCCACGAGGCTAAGCCTTCCGTATTTATTAAAATCAAGGATAAAATATTCCGCATTAAAATTGTATCCGACGGGCGTCGCGTAGCCGTTTCTGTCAAGCGAACCGTATTCAATGTTTGAAATTACGGATTCAAGCCACATCGTTAAATCGTCTTTGTATTTTAGCTCCACAAAGGGATTTACTTGGAAAATCGAGCCGTATTTATCGTTTGAAACGATAAATGCCTGGTTGCCGAACCCTGTCTTTGCTCCAAATGTTATTTTGAAGTCTTCGCAAAATTTTTTCGAATAGAAAAATGCCGCCCATAAATTTACATTGTTTGCGCTTACAGGATTGGATTCTTTTCCCGACAAATGCGAGTGCAGCATTATGGTGTTATTCATCGAGTTTGTCAGGGCAAGGTGGTATTTAAAGCCGTCAAAACCGCGCACTTCGCCATCCCAAAACAGCCCCGTGTAGCGCATGCCCATGCCGATTCTGCTATTGTTTTGGGCGTAGAAAAAATATCTGGAAACGATAGAAGTATCGATTGTGGGAATTTTGAAAGCGCCTATGATTTCTTCATAGCCCATTTGCACCTTTTTAAACCCGATGTTCAATGTCCCGCTTGTGAAATCAAAATCGAGCTTCTTGGCAACGTAGCAGTTCAAAAGGTAGTCGGAGCCGCTTGTGTTTCTTCTGCAAAAGTCGATATCTATGGCGGCTTTCCAGTTGTCGGGGATTTCAGCGAGAAAGCCCATGTAGGCTCTTCTTAAAATAAAACCTCCCCAATCTTCGCCACTTTCATGGGTGGTTTCGCTATACATGTAGTTCGACATTATTTGGGCGAACCCCCATACTTTTGTTTTTATCGCGCCGTCTTTTTGCGGGAAGACCAAAGCCAAATCTTTTGCGATTTTTGAGGCTTCGTCTTTTGATATGATGTTTTTGCCGCAAAGGTTGTCCAATACGTCCTTGTCTTGCGAAAAAGCCACTTGCATTGACGCCAAAGCCGCAATAGCGAGCGTTAAAAACTTTATGGCTTTTGCAATATTCATAAATCCAAAATATGTTCGTTTGTGAAAATATTTTTGCAAGCTTAATATGCCTTTTAACTAAAATCTGCTTGCAATATTTAATTTTTTGATGTCTGCTTTTTCGATTAAAAAATTATATGGAAATATTTGTAAGCAATTTGCCGCACTCCGCGGAATCGGGGGAAATCGAAACGCTGTTTGCCTCGTTTGGCAAAGTCGATAAAATAAAAATTTTAAAGGATAAATTTTCGGGAAAACCGCGCGGAATGGCGTTTGTTGCAATGTCCGAGGACGCCGACGCAAAAGGCGCAATAGAATCTTTGAACGGATTTATGATGCAGGGCAGGGCGATAAAAGTCGAAAAAGCGCGCTCTCGCACCTCCAAAAGCGGCGGGTTTAATGGATTTCGCCCAAAGACGTCTTTTGATTTTGACGCGGAAAGAAACGGTAAAAAACGATTCTTCAAAAATTCTCCAAAGGGCAGGGGATTTTTAAAGGACGGTCAAAAAAAAGTTCCCTAACGGCGACAAAAATTTTTCAAAAGACCGCCCAAGCTTTTCCAAGCGCAAATTTGGCGAATAAAAACTTGCAGCCTTTCTTAAATGCTACATAATTACGAATCAATTAAAAGATTGGTAATTATGACGCTTATTGAATTTTTTGGGTCTTTGATATGCTTGATTCTTTTGACCATGCCACTTTTCTTGGTTTCTTATGCTATTGGTTCGCACTATAAATTGATATTCTTTTCAAATAGAAATATGGCGATATTTTTTGCTGTATATTTTCTTTCTTTTTGTGCGTTTATAATATCAGTTTATGTGAATTGGGGATGGGGTGTTTAATATGACTGCGTTTGACGAATTGTTTATTGGGCTGATTATGTGTTTTATAATATTAGATTATCTTTTCTTATTTACTTTTCCCGTGTTTGCTGTGCTAACTATAATTGGCTTAATTAAAAAGTGGAGTTTCTATAATTTAAAGAATATTTTTATTATAATGTTTGCTTATATTATGGATTGTGGAATATTTTTATTCTTGCCGTATTGCGTTATGCAAAGTTTTCACTTAATTCAGTCATAATTATAAATTGGAAAGGTTCACGAAATGTCAAATAAATGGAAATTAACTTCTTATCTTGTATTTAACGGTAAAGGTAGGATGTGCCGTAGAGACTTTATAATGTTCAATGCGATATTTTATGCCATAGGTGGAGTTGTTTGTGCAATTTATTTATTGTGCTTGCATTTGATAGGCTTTTTTGAAATAGATCCCGAAACAAACCCAATGACGAATAGCCAAATGTTTGCCTTGATTGGATTGGTATTTATAGTTTTGTTGCTTTATTTAGTCCCATTTCTTGCGATGGGTATATTTGCGTCAATTCGCCGTTTGCACGACATAAATTTGTCCGGTTGGTGGATTTTGCTTTTTATGCTGATTAGTTTGATATCTCGAGGATTTGGCGGAACACTGTGCACGATATTTTTAATGGTTAAAAAGGGTAGTGTCGGAGAAAATAAATACGGTGTCGATCCATTGGAATGACAAAATTGGAGAAAACTTAATTCTTTTATAGACATTTTACTGTTATCAATTATTTCAATTTTAACACCAAGTTCGGTGATCAAATCATTTAATTTTGGATATTTTTCACTTTTATACATTTTCGCGGCGTTTGTACCATTGAAAATTATAACACAAGGAACGATTTCAGCGTTTTCGTCAATCGTACAATAGGGTTTATTGAAATCTCCTATAAACTTTTATTTATGACCTTATTGAAGATATAATCCAACACCGCAGATACAGAAACTTTGAATTTAAGCGAAGCGCGAATGAGATTTTGCCGTAGGCAAAAGACCCGCAGGGCGAGACAGTTTGCGCATGCAAACGCGAGTCAAAACTATAGACTGAGAGTGCTCGTAGAATGCGGAGTCAAACTATGAAAAATCTATTATCGAAAAATTCCTTTCACAATATTTGGTGTTGTCCAAATTTATGCAAAAAACTCGAGACAATTTGAAACAACAAGGTTTTAAGATATGGGGGGGGGGATTGCGCTTGCACGCCATCCTTTGTTTCTCCTTATGGAAAAAACTTTTAAACTGCGCACCGCTTGCGCTTTGCTTGTTTTTTCGCTCATCGTCAAAGGTAGTGGGATGAGGGTAGAAGAAGTAGAAAAAAATGGAGGCAAAGAGGACGGAAGTCCTACAATGCCTCTTATGCTGTTTAGTTTTTATAGAGTAATACGAAGTTGGCG